>JARDZR010000050.1 GCA_029240715.1 Gammaproteobacteria bacterium | reverse complement strand
GCAGGCCCGCTGCCTGATAGCGCAGTGATAGAGTCGATATCTTCTTCTTTATTAAGCCAAGCTGTCATCCCTACTGCCTTTAAAATCGATTCAGCTTGAACTTTATGCTCTGCTAAAGCCTGAGCATTAGCAAATAGCCCTGTAGCGCCAGCCTGAATAATGGCCGGAGTATTGGGCATAGCCCTGACAATGGCCAAATCATGGCCCAAGCATTGATTTAAACTGGACAAATTTATTCCTGCCATAATAGAAATGACAAGAACAGAACGGTTTTTAAGTTGCTTGCCTATTAAAACACATAAATCTTTTGCATCTTGAGGTTTAACGGCAAGAAAAATAACATCCGCAAGAGGCAAAAATTCTTCCAAGTTTGCACTGACATGAAGCTGATAGCTTTCTAAAAGCTGTTGCCGCTTTTCTAAATTGGGATCCACTACATAAATGCAATGAGGATCGTAGCCCTGTTTGATTAAACCAGAAATGATAGCGCGGCCCATATTGCCGCCCCCAATAAATAAAATATTTGCCTTGTTCATGCTATCCCCTGCTATCTCGCTCTTCTAGAATTGGGATTTTTTATGATACCATCAAAACGTCTCCAGAGTTTAGCACTGCTAAAATAAGGAGCTATCATGAGCAAACTGCTTAGCACTTTATTAAGACGCTGCAAAATCCACCATGGCAGATCATGGTATAAAAAACACCATGCTTTAGCTAAAAAACTTTATAAGCAAGGCAAAAGCAAAGAAGCCTTAGAAGAATATAAAAATATTTTAGAAGATAACCCAAACGACCGAGTCGCTTTAACCCATTTATTGATCATTGAAGATAGATTACACAGCCAATAAATGGGTCAAACTATTAAGGAGCAGGCGTTCCTGTTGCTTGCGAATCTTGCGCAGCCGATACCCTCCCAGAACTTGCAGCAGCGGCACCGCCTGAACCTCTAGAAAACAACCTGTAATGCTGAGCAGATGCTTGCTCTAGGCGATTAGGATGTGCTCCTTGGCAAGGTGGGCTCTCCCAACTATTGAGGCCTTCCCAAAGCAGAATGTGTGGTAAGCCATAAGGAATGCGTCCAAGCACTGCTTTTTCAATTTTTTTGCTGATCAGGTCATTTAAAATTCCACTGTCTGGCTTCAGGCGATGGATTTCAAAAACAGCAAGGCTCTGTAATATTGTGCTACAAGAAGGCTCCTGATACTCATAAACTTCTCTATAGAGAAAAGCCATTTCTAAAACCAGCCAAAACTTTTCTTCTGAAACCTCAAGTGCTTGAAGGCATTTAGCCATAAAGCATTTTTCCAAATCATTAGTGGGTTCAAGTAATCTATAAAGTTCGTCTAAGCATTTTATTTTAATAGTCAGCTCTTTTTGAACCTGCTCTGGAGTTTTATTAGCAAAAATAGCGTCAATCCTATCACCAAAATGGGGTTCAAGCCTTTGCAAAATGGCATTAAGCTTAAATTTCCGAGTACCTTCAAAAGGATTAGCAGTTAACTGATAAACATACAGTTTAAGTAAAGCAGTTAAATTATCTTCATGTTCATCTGCAATACCTAAAAAACTCAAATAATCACTTATAAAATGTTCCATTATGGTGCCAAGCATATCTGGCATACTTGAAATGACAGGCTTATTTTCCGCAGACAAACTTATATCATTTAAACTAAGACCCATGTGCAAAGGGTGGTTTTCACTGTAATTTTTGACTTCAGCATAAAGTCTAGCCAGGATACTCCAGCCACATTGTTTAGCGTCTTTTGTAGTCGCTAAAAAGTCTGCTGGAAGATTGCCCAACATGATGCCTTTGATTAAATCGACATCTTCCTCTAATCCTTCCATTGTTAAGCTTTGAACTACCCATTTGTCATGCTCTTCTGTATCACCCTTAATAAACTTTAAGTGCTGAGAAACTCTAACAAATAAAGGGTAATAGTTATTTTGGCTTTCTATGCCAAAGAAATCATTGGATACATCAAGAACAATATCTGTCCCATCATATTTGAAATTCCCCTTAGAGCTGCTTTTCAATAAGCTTGGCGGACGAAGGCTATCTGGATGACTTGTTATCAGATATTGAATGACTGAAGCAGCCGGCCCATACAGTAAAGTTTGCTTATAAATTTCTAAGGCCCTTAAAAATAAGCTTTTGTTGCCGCCTAAAATATCAGCTAAACTCGAGCGAAATCTTTGTATATCTGCAGGGCTTACTTCGTCCAATATTTTAGCTTCTCGAACGGCCTCGGCCGAAGCATGACCTGCCTGCAATGCTTGTCTGTAAATTTCTCTACAGTTCATGCCAAGAACGCTTAAATGGTAAGGGTGGGCATCCCTTCTTAAATTATGTAAACCTGGGTCCCTAATAAGCGTAAGTCGGCCATGTCTATCTGTACTTTGGTGAGAGCTGACTACCGCTCCCTCTGCTATTAGCTCTCTGATATAAGCATTATTTGATAAAGCTGCGATTTCTGACAGAGAAAGAGATTCAGTTTTTGAATGCTCAGCTGTCCATCTTCTATAGTCCTGATAAGTTTTTATTCTCGGAGCTTGTATAGACACAACCTGCTCCATTGGCCTTGAGCCAAATGAAAGTGCACAGATATACCTTAGAGGGCTTCTGCTACGCACCACCATATCAGCAGAATCCGCTGAGTGTACCTGAATAGGAGAAGCAAGTGGACGTCTAGGAGCAACACTGACCGGTCTTGCAGCAGCTGTTCTTGCTATAGCAGGGGCAGGTTCAGCGCGAGCGGGAACAGCGCTTACTAAACGCTGAGGGCTTGCAGCTCTAACTGTAGAAGCTGAAGCAGGTGGGACAGGTACCATAATAGGAGAAACTGCAGGCCGACGAGATCCAGCATAACTTGGTTCATCTCTTAATGCTGCAGGAGGGCTTGCTAATCTTCCTGCGCCTCCATTTGCGGCAGCTGATGAACTAGCCGAATTGGATGAAGCTGTTGACGGTCTAGCGCTAACAGGCGTTAAGTCTCTTGTGAACCTAAAATTTGGCCTATCCAAATCACCCACATTTAAAATAGGCCTAAAGCCAAACTCATCTGCAGAAGCTTGTCGGCTTTTGAAATATTGGATAGTCGCTTCTTGCAAAATATTGGTTGTATCTAAAAATGCATGTTCTCCTCTGCCATGACTATTAAACCTGCGCAGTTGATATTTACCTCCTTTAGCACTGAGTAGCTCTTCAATCTCCGTGATGTCATAGCTGATGCCTGGCTTTGATACCAAACAAACATAAATAGGAACTGAAAAATCAAGCACATCATGAATTTCACTTAACCATGAGCGAAGCAGGTCAGCATGATCGGGGCTATCTAAATCGACTAAAACGATGACGATTCCAGAGTCACGCAGATAACTTCGGGTCATTGCTAGATATTTCTCCATGCCGGCTGTATCCCATAAGTGAAGTGTAAACGGCTGTTCATTAATCGAACCATTTAACGACCCAAAGGCACTTCCGATACGGCGAGTCTCACCTGGCGATTGAAAAATATGCCGTTTGAATCCATTCCAAAATTGGCTTTTAACTTCTCCCAGAGCTGCCACTATTGTCACTTTAAAAATTTCATTGCCAGCCGGCTGGGAGCCGATAATGCCATTCTCAACTCTTAAAGGCTCTGCAGCCTGACCCAAACCAAATAAATCTAGAAAACCTTTAAACATAAACCACTCCTAGTAAATCTGAATTAAATTATTTAAATATTCCAAAAAAAACATACGGCAGTTTGCTGCGAGCGTCAATGAATTTCATCGAAAACCGGGTATAAATACCCTGGTTTATAATGAAGAGCAGATACAGCCGGGTTGCTTAAATTTTAGAGCAGCGTTTGCTGTTTTTAGAGCATCCATAGAAAATCCAAGTCTGTTCTGCGGGCTTATCTTAACTTATCCACAGAATCTGTGGATAAACTTGTTAAGAAGCTTATGGTTATTTGCGAACAGATTTGTCAAGCTCAAGTTCTGTGTGCTAGAGTCCAATTAACATTCAATGGAAAAAGTAACCTTTATGAAAGCTTCCTATTTGCAAAGTGGCGATATCGTTGAAATCATTGCGCCTGCCTCCAAATTTGATCCTGCTGTGCTTGATAAAATAAAACATTTTTTAAGCGGTTGGGGCCTTAAAGCTAGATTTGCTGATGAGTTAATGGGCGAAGATTTTTTATTTGCCAATACCGATGCCAAGCGTTTTGCAGGCTTGAAAAAAGCTTTGGAAGCCCCTGACTCTAAAGCCATCTGGGCCATAAGAGGAGGCTATGGCTGTGCTAGGCTGCTCGCTGAACTGGATAAGCTAAAACGCCCTGCCCATTTCAAATGGCTAATGGGTTTTAGCGACATCACTGCATTGCATATTTATGTTAATCAAAAGTGGCAATGGCCTAGCTTGCACTGCGCTTCTGCTAATCAAATTGCTACTCAATTAATCAGCGAAGACTCTATTCGCTCTACCCAAAATTTTATATTGGGCCACTATCATCCTTATACTTTAGAACTTGAGCCGTTAAATGAATTAGCCAGCTCTGCAGATGAAGTTTATGCTACCGTCACCGGCGGAAATTTAAGCATTGTCATGACTAGTCTTGCCACCGATTGGCAAATTGACAGCAAAGACAAATTTCTTTTTATTGAAGACGTGAATGAAGAACCCTATCGGATTGATAGAATGCTAAACCACCTTTTCCAAGCAGGACTACTTAGCCCTATTAAAGCTTTATTAATTGGGGACTTCACCCAATCCGACAAAAAACGGGACGGGTCTGAGATGCAGGCCGTTTTACAGTACTGGATCGAACAACTTAAGGTTCCAGCTTTAAAAGTGAAAATTGGTCACGCTGTAGAAAACTATCCTATCCCTTTTGCCAGCAAAGCCTGTTTGAAATTAGGCAAACAGGCCAGCTTAAGCTTTATCGTCTAGGAACATGGCCATTGCTTTGGGCCTGCGTGTGGCCATCTTGTAAGGCATTTTGCGCAAAAGGATTACCTGCCATGCTATAGGCCAGACCGGAATCTCTACGCAGTGGAGAGCCTTCTTGCGATATAGGTGACAATTCTGCAGTTGCAAGGGGATTTAGCTTAGCAGCGGCTGCATTTGTTCTTGCAGGAGTGCGGGTTTCATCTCGGCTCGCCCCAGAGACATATAGAGCTCCTTGCTGCCGCGGTGAAGACGGCGCTAGATAACCCACTCCAGCACCATGGTCCAATACCGGGCCTGTCGGCCCATTAATAGAGCTGTAAGTATGGCTTAGGCCAGCTAAGACCTGACTGTTGCTACTAGCGGAAGCTGTAGTGGCAAAGCTGCCATAGTCTCTATGTTGCAGCAAAGTCACGGTAGAATCCCCGGTCATTCCATAAGTGGATCTATTAGCCTGTGTTTTCTTGCGGAACCATGACTTGCTGGTGAGCAGCTTGGCAACGCTAAAACCGCCTAAGGTCGAGCCAACTGCTGATGCTACTGCTATGCCCATCACAGCTAAAGCTTTAAAAGCCAATGGTAATGCTAATACCGCAGCCGGCGGACAAGCCACCATCACTCCTATTATAGCCACCCCTATAAGCAGTGAGCTTGCTATAAAAATTCTATCGAATTTTTTTGCTGAAGGGCTAATATAAGCCTTAGCTTTTTTAGCGACAGCTTTAGGCTGGGTGGGTTTTGGATGCAGATAGCAATTGATCGCCTTAATATCTTTTTTTATTAAATATCGATCAAAGGCTTTGGCACAAAGCTTATTGCCGGCATAGATAGCGCTTGTCCACAAAGCCCATCCGCCGATAGCATAAGCCGCTATGATGCCGGCCCCAACAGGGGGAAAAGCAAAACAAAGCAAAATGAATGCTGCAGGCACCAATATTCCTGCTGCCCACTCACCTATTTTGGCATAAGATTGCTTTTTCTTAATCTGCATTAGCTTGGCAAAATCGCTGTCTTTTTTATCTTCTCTTTGCTCGATGCCAAAATTAAACTTCATTTTGTCATTTTTAGGCAACTGCTTAGCTTTTGCTAATAAGTCTCTAACAGCAAACCTCTGGTTAGCAATCGCCGCTTCGTTTTCAAATTGCATTGCAGAAAGTTGATCTATTGTCTGCAACAATGATAACTTTAATTGCTCTGCGAGCTTGATAGAGGCCTGTAATCTAATCGTCTGATCTGGCATCGATTCATTAGGCCGAGCTTTTGCATAGCTCTTTAAAGCATGGCGCAATAATAATTTGCGATCTGTTTTGACCACAGCAGGATGCTTTGCCGCAAACTCATTTAAAATTTCTTCTTTTTGCTTAAAATTATTTGGATGGAGCTCGAGTGAAGCTAAGTAATCATAAAATCGCTGCGGGCTAATAATTTTTAAAAAATCTGTTCTTGTTGCAAGGTTATTCAACAAACTACTCTGGTCATTGCACTTACTGTTCTCTATAACCCGTTTATACTGTTTAAGATGCTCAGTTAAAGTTGGTATTTTAGGCTCGAGATGAGTTAACACAGCCCTTTGGGAGGTCAATGATGCAATATGAGTTGGGTAAGTTTCTAAAGTCTCAAGTATTGCCAAATCAAGATCTGCAAGTTCAGCATGGAAAAGTAAATCAAGATAATGATAATTAGCGCTATAACTTAAGCCTGTTCGCATATAGGTAATATAGTTACTTGCTAGCGCATCATTGTCTTTATAGTCAAGATATTCTGCATGATCCAGGATGGCACTGCTAAGCTCATTATTTTCAGTATAGGTTGCCATTAAATAATAAATAATGGGGCTTAAAGAATCGCTATTAAGAACCCCTTGTAAGCCCTCAAGAATATGTTCGCTGAAATATTCCATTGAGCGCTCGTGAGCATGACCTTGAGTTACTGACCCATCATGAGCAGAGTCATCAGAAAGTCTTCTTCTATCCTGTTTCAAACTTTCATAATTTCTTAAAATTGGGACAACACAGGAATGTATATATTTAATAATCTCATCTAGTGCCAGTCCGGCTTCTGCATTATTGAGCTTTCGAGTAAATAAATCATGCGGGGTTCTTTGCCACTCAGTTGAAATCCCACTGATATGCTCTGCTAAAGTTGCTAAATCCTCAGCAAGTTCATTGATTTTTGCTGCATCCTTTTCAGGATAAACTCTTTCTAACTTAGTTTTAAGCCCAAGCACGAAAGCTCTTTTCTCAGCAGGTTTAATATGAGCAGAGGTGACTCTAGCTTGATAGGCTTGCAACAGTTTATGAATTCCTTTATCTAAATGAATGTCACTGTGCAGCCTTAATATAAATGCTTCGTATAAGTCATAACTTGCTTTGTACTTAGAATTAGCGACTGCTTTGCTAACAAGCTTCTGTATAAACGACTTTTTCTGCTGATGACTAGGATGGCTTAGCGTTTTGAACTCCTGATATAATTCAGGGATTTCAGGAATGTCCATTAACTTATTAAATAGATTAAAAGTTTCTTCAACTTTACTCTTTTTTAAACAGATGATTCCTCCATCTGCCATCAAAGACATTAGTTGGCTATCAGCTTGGGTTATCTCTGCATCTGTGATCAACTCTCCCGCTTTTTTCCTTTGCTTTAGCGAATTAAGTTTTTCTCTTGCAGCTGATTTTTTTTCCTCTATTTCGGTATAGGCCTGCCCAGCAGCTTCCAGAGCCGCTCTTCTTCTAGCTGCTTCTAACTGAACGAAATTTTGAGCTTCTTGCCGGCCCCCAGCTGCTCCTCTGCTCCCTGCATGCGCTTCACCAAGCATATTAAGCTTCCTTTTTAATAAATTTCAGAAAAATATATATTAATTTTCGGTGTATTTAAACATTTTTATGGTTATTTTTAGCAAAATTAGCAGTTTGTGCGATATT
>JARDZR010000134.1 GCA_029240715.1 Gammaproteobacteria bacterium | reverse complement strand
TACCGCGGTTTCAAAAACCATTTGTCGCGAGCCTTTATACAATGCACTATCTCAGCGATATTTGGCTATGTTCAAAACGGAAAAGCTTGCAAATGATGTCGAGGAAGATGATTAGTTATTATCATCCTCATCTTGGTCTTCAGCTTCATCAATCTCACGCAAATAGCGGAATAGGGCTTTAGCCGCTCCCGATGCTTTTTCTTGGGTCAGTTCTTTTTGAGCGTTTCTTACAAGTTGTCTTAGTTGTTGACGATCAGCATGGGGATGTTCTTTTAGAATGAGTTCAAAAAGATTTTCATCCCCGGCAATTAATTTGTCTCGATGCTTTTCCAGTTTTTGGAAATGAGCATTTGCGATATTGCTTCTATTTTGAATTCGATCAATTTCAGCTTGGATGGGGCTGACATCCATTTTCCGGAGCAGCTTTCCGATATATTGAAGCTGTCTTCTCATCGCTTCTTTTTGCATGGTCTGAACAGCGAGTACCGCTATCCTTAAAGGCTCGGGTAACTGCATTTTTAACAATTGTTTTTCACTCAAGCCCGCCAGTTCTTTGCCAAGATCATCCATAGCCTGAGCTTCGCGTTTAATCTGCGATTTGCTTTTGTAATTTTCGTCATCTACCCGTTGCATGCCACATCCTCACTTTTAAGCCCGATATAATAACATGCTTGTTTGCAAAAGCGTGTATTACCTATAATAAACAGGCATCCCATTTATTTTTCAATAATAAATTAAGTCTTTTGTTTAGCCCACTTTTTTCTGAATTCAAATCTAGGAGGCTTCATGTTATTAAATAAAATAAACCTATATAGGGCATTGCCGGACTTATTGAAAAAACATTTGGCCCAGGCTGTATCAATTGATGAAAAAGAGCTGTTGGAAAAGGGCAGTGACCCTCGAAATCCATTTAACGCTTTTGTTAGAACAGCTATATACCTGGATAGTGAGACCTATGAGCTAATGCTATCTAAAATCAGCGATGAAACTTTAGAAAAAATTTTGTTGAATTCAAAAGATTACAGCCTGCATCTTATTATGCAATATGCAGAGCCTGCCATAGCTTTGGCCTTGCTAATGCGGAATGCTTTCAGTATCTATTGAATACATTAAGTGATGAAGTGATTGGCAAAGCTTTTGAAGTTGAGAATGAATATGGAGAAACCCTATTGCACCTGGCTGCCCGCTATCAAAAAGCAGAAGGATTTGATGCTTTGGTTGCGAGAGCTAGTTCTATGCAGCTTAATAATGCCTTGCCCATTCAAGACAAAAATGGCTGGAACCCTTTGCACTGTGTTGTTGAACATCAAAATAGCGATTCACTGTATAAAATGATTGATAAATGTGAAAGCGCTTATGCTATTAATGAAGCTGTAGCGCAGCAAAGCTTTAGCCGAAATAGCCCTTATCCAGCAGGTAATCCAAAAACTAACGAAAGTGAATTCAAGAACTGGGAGGGAAAAATAAGCCGCCAGAGTCATTATGGAGCCACCGCCTTACATTTAGCTGCACAGTTTTTGGATAAGAAAGGCTTCAAAACATTATTATTTACGGCTGACAGGATGGCTATTGACAAAGCCTTGGTGAAAATGGATTCAAAAGGGCGTACAGCGCTGCAAATAGCGGACCAATTTCAAGATGAAGATGGCTGTGAGGCGCTAATAAGGGTTGCTTCGGCGGCGGCTCTTGCAACAGCAAAAGCTTCTGACTCCAGTGGGTTTTATTGTTGGAAAAACTCCCCCTTGTACAATTTAGATACTTCAATCATTGCTAAAGTAAAAATTGCTGAGCGCCATGTTTCTGATAATGGACAAATGGATCTAATGCCATTTTTAAGAGAATCTTGTCAAAAGCTAAGCGAGAAATATATTGGCACAGCAATTGAAGCAATAAGCCCTAAGAAATAGGAAGTTAACATGCTATCAGCCCATTTTTTTGACAGAGATCCGCAAGTCGTTGCTAAGGATTTATTGGGCAAGGTCATCCGGGTCAAATACAAAGATATTTGGCTCTCTGCCAGTATTATCGAAACTGAAGCCTATTACATTCATGATAAAGGCTCTCACGCATCCTTAGGATTCACCCAAAAACGGAAAGCTTTGTTTATGCCTGCAGGTACCATTTACATGTATTACGCCAGAGGCGGGGATTCTCTGAATATCAGCTGTCATGGGGAAGGCAATGCGGTATTGATTAAATCAGGCAGGCCTTATATCGATCAGAATACTCCGGATAATATGATAGAGATTATGCAAAAGCTTAACCCCTTGCCTGGAGATAGATTGCGAGACCCTTGTAAGCTTTGTTCGGGTCAAACTTTGCTGTGCAAATCATTGGGGCTTAAAGTCCCACAGTGGGATACCAAAACCTTTGACCCCGACCGGTTTTATTTTGAAGATGTGGGTTATAGACCTAAAAGCATTATTCAAACGAAACGTCTAGGCATTCCACTCGGGCGAGACGAGCATTTAATGTATCGATTTATCGATCATGATGAGGCCCTGCATTGCACCTTGCCACCATATGGGAAAAAGGGCTTTAAAAAGAGCTTGGAATATACTTTGCATTCCCTTTAACCCCTCCCCGTTTAGATTGTTTATTGACCAATTTTGCATAATTTTGTAAAGTTGTATATACTAAATATATGCAAAGGCCAATGTGATGAACTTGGAATGGAGCGAGGATAAAAATGAGATTTTGATAGGGGGTAGAGGAGTATCATTTGAAATGGTCGAACAAGCTATTTTAGAAGGAAAAATAATTAAAATAGCCAAAAATAACAGCGCGAAATTTCCACTCAGTATATGTTATATATTGAGCTAAAAGGATATGTTCACTGTGTGCCGTTTGTCCATAAGCAAGATGTTATTTTTCTAAAAACCATATATCCAAGCCGCAAGGCTGACAAGCTTTATCGTGAGGGAAAGTTATGAGCAAAATTAAAAAGTCAGCATTTAAGCCGATGGATACAGAAGAGGCAGAATTAATGCGTATTGAGCAAAATGATCAGCTTACTTCTTTAAAGGGAAAAAAACTCCAGCAAATGAAGTCATTGCTTATAGAAGCTGCAAGCAATAAAAGTGCGCAGCGTAAGCTTATTAGTTTAAGAA
>JARDZR010000049.1 GCA_029240715.1 Gammaproteobacteria bacterium | reverse complement strand
TTAAGATTATAGACCGACGGTCAGTCTATAACGGAAAAATGCTGTAGTCAAATCTTTAACCAGCAGATACTAAGCTTTATATGCTGACAACCCTTTAAAGGCCATTGACCAAGCTTTAAAATCTATTGGTTCGGATTGGAAATTGTGGGCCCCAAGTCTTGCCTGTCTTGTTTTTCGAGAACCACTCGAGTTGAGCTAACTAAAAGCACACCTAAACCAGATTAGCTTCATTTTGTGGCTAGATAAGCCCAAATATCAAAATATAGCCAGCAGTTAACTTTTATAACAGCATAATACTCGATATAATTTCTCGAAAAATAATGTCCAGTAGTTTTTTTAGAATACCGACCAATTAAGGGGTCTTTTGTGGAAGCATTAGCGCTTGCTTTGAGCAATGATAACCAAGAAGAGACCTGGCACAATTTTGATAATAAAGAATTTTGCGAAAAGTTATCTCTTCATGGTTTTTTAAACTTACTTCAAATTTCAGGGCTAACAAATAACCCTGACGTTATCTTACTATCAGAGTATATTCATAATGCAAATTCCATTTTAGAAATAGGAGGGGGCTATGGCCGAGTAATCAATGCTTGCCAACAGATGGGATTTGACAAAAAGTTAACAACAATCGAATACGCTCATACTTATGCTAGTTTTCTAAAAAACCATATAAAAAGTTGCCATATAATTGAAGGAGATTTCCTTGAGCATTCTTTTGGCGAGGAGTTTGATTTAATTCTTATGATGTGGACATTGATTGCAATGTTTTGTCCTAATGAGCAAAAGATATGTCTAAAAAAATGCTCAAAGCTTTTAAAAGCTGGTGGATATTGTGTGATTGATTTGTTAATTTCAAATGGCTCAAAAGAAGCGAAAGTTAGCAAGCCAAAAGAATATCACATTACAGATCAAGAAATAGGAGCTGAGCGACATGGCTATATTCCTAGCGCATTTGAAGTAGTTAAAGCTGCTGCTATGGCTGGGTTAGCTGTACGCCAAGTTAGAGAGTACATTGCTGGCACTGCTAACAGATGCTTGGTCATTTTGGCGAAATCTTAATACAAGCTTTAATAAAAGTTCCCGCATGAGCCAGCTCTTGGTTATTTGGATATTTATTTGTTATAAAGTTTTTATCAAGATGGGCAATTTCTTTTGCATCAATTAAATCCGTGTCTTTGTGACGCAAATAATGAAAAAATTCGATATTACGATTTTTTGCTACCTCAGTTAAATAAAGAGCATCTACATCTATATTAATTTTATCAAACTTCAGAACTTCTGCATATTTGACGAAATTATATCGGACCTCCTCAATTAACTGTGCATCACTATGAGCTTTTAATACATCATAAAGATTATCTATCGACATCATATTTATTGAAGTATAAACGGGATTTTTATTCAAGCGACCATAATAAGCCGGTTGCATTATAGTGGGGTAATAGTCTTTCAGTTTGTATAAATTTATATAGGCATCTTGAATAGCTGAAGCCGGCAATGCATTGTCATCAATAACAGGTTGAAAGCCAAGATTATCACCAGCGGCCACTGCAAAAATATTTCTTAAAATATCAATGACCCGAATAGTAGGCTTTAAATTCTCTCGAAAATGGATTTCAGTTAACCCCATATTGATATTCATGAGGTTGTTCCAGTAATTTTTTATTCTATGAACATAGGTTTGATACAAATAATGTTTAAAGGGGAGCCATTCTGGGGTATGAGCATACTTAAACCAATTTTTAGAAAAGAATAATACCGTAGAATTCCAGTTTAAATCGGATTTAGCACTAATAGCTTTAAATACTTCCCAATGATCAAAAATTTCAATTGGTTTTTTGACAATAATATTTAGCTTCTTCTCTAATCTTTTATGACCTATAGCATCACAAATTTTAGGTAATAGGAATGTAGACCTTGCACCTGCCGACATTGACCATACTGATTTACCTTGGTTTGACAGTATGATGTTATCAGTCGGTGGACGCCTCATTATAAATGACAAGCCCAATATTTCCCCTTCAAATATTAGAGAATAAGGCACTGAGACTCCATTAATATTAATAAACTGTTCTATAGGATGCTCAAGTACCATTAGCGTTGGATATGTTCCTGGGTTATAGCTTATCTCCCTTCTTATTTCCTCAGGCACTTCAGGGTCAGACAAACTGTGTTTCTTGGTGTTAGAAATAGGCAATAAAAACTCACCTCTATTCAAAATCAAATCCCCATAGGGATAAACAGCTTTATAAAAAAAGCAGTCGTCCGGTGGGCCAAGCTTATCTATTATGTTGGCAAACTCTTGATTTAATTTGTAAATTTCAGCTTTAACATCTCGCCAATATAGCTTTTCAAGTTGCATAGTTTCTTTCCTTTCATCTTAATATAGAAGAAAAACTGATAATTGTTTCAGAATAATATGTAAATTTTATATTGATACACTCTGTGTTTATATATCACCATACAAATTAAATAAGCAATTAAACCGAGAGGGAATAAAATGAAAAGATCGATGAAAGTAATTGCTGAAATGGGCTCTAAGGATAATAAAGCCCTTTTAATTGAAATGCCTCAAGACATGATCAACGGCTTAAAAGTTCATGCTGATGGCACCATTGATACCAAATGCTTGCTTGGCATGCTGATGATGGTAGAGCAAGAAGCTGCCTTAGAAGCCGATGAAGACTCAATTGGCCTTCCTGATCAGTTAGATCTAATGCTGAATATTTACGATGAAAGCCGAGCGGTTAAAGTTTAAAGCTGGATTCCCGCCTTTGCGGGAGTGATAACCCCCAAGGAGTTGTACCGCCAAGGATGGCATAAATTAGCCCTCTCCCCAACCCTCCCCCATAAGGGGGGAGGGGGAACAAGTGAGAAGGATGGGATGGATTTAAATCCCTCCTAGCCCCCCTTTAAAAAAGGGAGGAATGATTAAGATTTGGCAATTTGTAGAATTGCTTTTTGAGCCCTCTTAAAGCAGCTTCTCGCCCAAGTTAATCTGCAAATTGCCCTTTTATTGAATAGGAACAGTTTAATTGAGCAAGCCAAGCGAAAAGGTTTACAGAAAGATTGTGTTCAAAACAGATCCAAAAATGAGCGTACAGATCCCTCTTGATGTTCATAGCGATCTAGCGAACTGGGCTAAAAAGAACGCAAGAACTAAGAATGATGAGGTGGTTGCAAGGCTTATAGCTACTCTTCAGCAAAATGACAAATTTATGGAAAAAGACCGATTAATTAGGCTAATTATGAGCAACAAGCTGGCTTACAAAGAAGAAAAATAGGAGCCTTAATATGAATGCTAAAAAGTTTATTGTGATGGTTTTATTATTTGGCTTAATGAGAATTTGCCATGCTGCGCCAGTGTCTTTTGTGCAGAACCAAGCATTCCTAATGCCTCAAGCTCAAAGCAGCTATGTGAATATTTATCCTTGCTTAGGCTGCCCTTGCTCAGCAATGGCACATGCTAGTACCAATTGTCAGGCTCAGGCTTTACAAGAAGGGATTAGTTTGCAGGTTTCTTTCTAAGTAAATTAGATTAGCAATAGCTACTAATAGCAGTGTTTATTAACACGTCAAAGAGCTTAGTTATTCGCCCCTAAATCTTGAATCACTTGAAAGCTTTTCCTGAACCTGAGCCATGAATAACAGGCTTATATAAATTTCATTCTTTTGTTAAATTGGATACTGGCAGCTATTTGCAGCATCAATCAATCTGAGAATAAATGATGAATGGCAATGACTTTCGCACAAGAAGAGTTTCACCTGAGCTAATTTTACCTCGCCTTGAGACAATTATTGGCACAGATACTTTTGTTAAAGGGTCTACCGAAGAAATGGAATTACTAGAGGCTAAAGCGGGCTTTGTCAATCCTATTAACAATCTAGCTGCAATATATTCGCAAGGCTTACATTGGATGCCACCAAACTTTTCAAAAACCAAACAGCTATTTGAACTAGCTGCGGAGTTTGGCAATCCTGCAGCAGCTTGGAACTTGGCTGGCCACTATCAAACCGGCGACGGGTGGGATCAAGATTTGAATCAAGCCAAATATTGGTATGAGAGAGCTAGGGACCTCGACTCTCGACCGGAAAAGAAAGCCAAGATTGAAGCCAAACTAGCTGAAATTGATAAAGAACTGGCTGCTGAAAGCAAGGCTGAAACTGGTCAAGCAGCAGAAGATCCTAGAAAAAAATTCCAATCGTCTCATGGTTCAGTCGCTAGAGCTCAAATATCAGATGTAGATTCTGCCCCATTTGCTGCTGCGGCCCTGCACCATGAGGCTGGAAACTCAAGTAATGTCTCAAAGCCATAGAGTGAATAATTTCTTTGGAAATAAGCTGATTTTTCTCAACTTGGATAATCGGGAGAATTTATGCGAATCAATAAATTAGTCACTAATTTTATTAATGCGCGAGCTCAAATGAAGTCCAGCGCTGTGCTATGCGATAAGGCCTTGGCATTGAAAGAGCAAGGGAAGATTGAAGAGGCTCATGTGCTTTATAAAAGAGCGAATGAGATTGACCAAAATTCAAAAGCAGCTAAAGCTGGCATGGTCATTACAGAACGCAACTTAACGTCAAAAGCTAAGCAAGATGATAGCCAAAGTTTCTCGCATTAAATCAACGAGTTATAAAAATATTCACCATTAACAAATCTAACTTCATTAATCAGGGATTTGGGGCTTATTTTTAAACTTGCTTAAGTAGCGGAGTTATTTATGACGTATGAAGAAATTATAGCAATGATAGTCAATCCTGATGAAGTAAGGCCTGCGATCGACGCCATTATTGGTGACGATACTTTTGTTGAAGGCTCAAGCCACTATGAAGTTGTTGAAGAAGCGAAAGCAGGGCTTGTAAACTCAATTAACAATATGGCAGAAATATATACACAAGGCACCTATCGGATCCCTAGTAATCAAGAAAAAGCCTTTAAATTATTTGACCTGGCAGCTAAATATGGGCATCCTTCAGCCATATTCAATCTCGCCGGCTGTTACTTTTCTGGCCGCGGAATCCCGCAAAATTTAAAAATAGCTGAGGAATTATATCAAAAGGCTAAAAAGCTTGACCCTAGCCTTAAAGAAATTGAATGGCCTTCTGTCCCATTTGCTACAGCTCATCAGCTACCTAGTAGCTCAACTAGCGCGCCAAAACCTTAAAGATATTTTCAATTAAGTTGCTATCTTATTCATGCATTGCAGCCCTCCCAATCAATGCTATGGGCTTCAACATGAATGTAATGAAACCTACCGGAATTAAGCTTACAGACCTTTGGCAAATCCTTTATCTGTTGAAGAGGCCACAGGCTTGTCTTTTTTGAAAGAAAACCAGTCAAGGCATGATTTAGAGCGGTTTTTTTGGGAACGGTAACAATGGGTTGTTCTGAATCAATGAACTTATAAAACTTTAAGCCCTCGATGCAAGATTGAATCCCTTTTTGAGCACTTACAGGATCTCTTACAATAATTCCATCTTGCAAAAAGTTCAGATCATAAGGCTCAGCTTTTGGGGACAAATTGAAAGATTCATCCCAGGCTATTTTTTTAGCTCGATTAACAGTGACTAATATCTCATAGCAATCGGAAACTCCTTGGCTGTACCACTAATCTGCAAGGAACCATCTGCTAATGATTCAACTTTCATTGTATACCTCCTATCCTTTAAAAAATTAGAGCAAATTAGTCTGTCAGGTGCAAGCGCAGTATGAGAAAACATACCCAAATCGCCTACTAATGTTTGCCTCAGTATTTTTAGTGTCATCCCAATAATAAAAAAACGAGAACCATCTATGCTAGGCTCTAAAAAATGAATTTATACTAATTGATCTTTAAATTTCTTATTTACCTCCACAAAGCTTACGCGTCGTCTTTAGCTTGAGTGAAAAGATATTTTTCATGAGACAAGGGGCGGCGCCTACCGCTTTGGTATTTGGCAAGGCTCGCGAAGAAGAAATAGGCCCTCAAAATCCCGGAAAAAGCAATAATTGATGTGTGACAAGCTTTGAATGGCAGGGTTAAAGTGAATGATTATTTTTGCTAAATTGTTCATACGCTTGTTTTGAATAGGTCTAACTAGGAGTCAGTCATGAATTATGAGCAGGTTATTGCAATGAAAGTTGACCCTAAAGAAATCAAGGACTCTTTAAATACTATTATTGGAAGTGATTCTTTTGTCGAAGGTTCTACTAATTATGAAACAGTTGAAGAAGCTAAAGCAGGATATATAAATTCTATTAACAATATGGCAGTCATTTATGGCCAAGGAACTTACAACATACCAAATAACCCTTTTAAAGCTTTTCAGTTGTTTGAATTAGCAGCTAAATATCATCATCCAGCAGCAGTCTTTAATTTAGCTGGTTGTTATAAAAGTGGCGAAGGTATAGAGAAAAACTTAGAAAAGGCAAAACAGCTGTATCAACAGGCTTTGGATCTTGACCCTCGCCCTGAAAAGAAAGCAAGAATTGAAGCCAAAATAACTGAAATTGATAAAGAGTTAGCTGAAAGGCCAATGAATTATGAAGAAGCTGGAACTGGCCAAGAAGCAGAAGCTCCTAGGAAACAATCAAATTCATCTCATGAATCAGCAGCATCGTCCACTACCCATACATTTGCCGTGGCCGCCGAGACAAGCAAAAGCTCTCTATTAAGTTCAGCAGAAGCCATACCATTTGCCTCAACTCATAGCAAACAGCCTTCAGAGGTGGTACCGGATGAGCAATTTCTGGGTTAGGAAGTGACACAAGCGCTCCAACTGAACCTTAGCTGCATAAAAGAGTAACAGGCTTATAGAATTTTGGCTTTTTTGTAAAATTGGCAAAGGCACAGATAATAAAAACTCACTTTAGGAGCCTCTGATGAATGGTAACGACTTTCGCACAAAAATGGTTTCACCAGATTTAATTTTACCTCGCCTTGAAACAATCATTGGCACAGATACTTTTGTTAAGGGCTCTGTAGCTGAAGGCGTGTTAACTCAAGCCCGGGAAGGCCGCGTAAATTCAATTAACAATCTAGCTGGAATATATGCGCAAGGCTTACACTGGATGCCTGCAGACTTTACTAAAGCCAAGCAGCTATATGAATTAGCTGCGGAATTTGGCAACCCTGCTGCAGCTTGGAACTTGGCCGGCCATTATCAATTTGGAGAAGGTTGGGATAAAGATTTAAATAAGGCCAAATATTGGTATATGAAAGCTTGGGATTTAGACCCTCGCCCAGAAGAGAAAGTGGAAATTGAGGCTAAAATAGCTGAAATTGATAGCGAGCTAGCTGCTGAGGGTGGAACAGGAGTTGACGACGAAGCCCCAAGAAAGCAATCAAATCCATCTCATGGCTCAAGCTCTACTACAGTTCAATCCTCAGATGTAGGAACTGCTGAGAGTAAATCAACCGCTATAAGCACAAGAGCGGAACCTATGCCATTTTCCTCCGGTCTTGCATCGCAACCTTCAGGTGGAGCGAGTGATAATGCTTCAAAACCCTCACCTAGCCCTTAATACTTACCTTGAATGGAAGCGTTCAGCCAGTTGCAAGATCAAATGCAGAAGCCAAAGAGCGAGAAAAAGACCCTAATTATAGACCTTCGCCGTTAAAACCAGATTTTACCAAGGCTTTTGAAGCTGAGGAAGAAAGCCGTAAGCATTCTGCTTATTAATCTTAAGAGATTTATGTTCAGATCAAGCCGACCATTCGGCTTTAGCTCATCAGGTGGGACAAAGATTAATGAAGCGAGCTTTAGGACGCATTTGGTAACAAGATAATTCTTGTAATGAATATGCTCAATTTGCCATGACAAAATCATTGAAAGCTTACGCGTCGTCTTTAGCTTGAGTGGAAAAATCTTTGCATGAGCCAAGAATGGCCGCCTTACGGCAGCCTTTTTTTGCTTTATTGGGGCGGCG
>JARDZR010000133.1 GCA_029240715.1 Gammaproteobacteria bacterium | reverse complement strand
CCAAGTTTTCCGCCTGGAATACAATAAGGACGTTCTAAATTGGGCTGACTATAGCGCAGCTTAATAGCAGAGCTAAATACCAGAATATACATCAATACAGTAAATTGGCTAGTCCAGGCGACTAAAGTCCAGAAGGCGCTCTTTAAACTTGGCATAAATAAAAACACGCAGGCCAACAGAGTGCCAATCACGCCTTGCAGCAATAAAATATTAGAAGGCATGCCGAATCTATTTAACTTTGCAAAAACTTGAGGGAATTCCCCGTCTACTGCCATTTCACGCATTCCCCTGGCAGGTCCAATAAGCCAGGCGCTCATGCTGGCGATCCCGCCAAAGGCAATGAGTGCCGCTAAGATAGGAGTAAACCAACTGATATGAAAAGCTTGAAAAAACACTGAGAAACTTTCAATTAAGCCATTTAATAAATTGATTTGTTCACTGGGTACGACAAAGGCGATCGACATGGCCGCCATGACGCTGATAATTGAGAATTGAATAGGATGGCCAAGCAAGATCCAGGCCACTCCTAATATAATAATAAAAGAGCCTGGCAATATGGTGCCGAACAACGCTCCTAAAATATTAAGCCGGCTGGTGGTTTTGATTCCCAGCATATTAAAGAAAGTGCAGCCCCAGTAAACGAGCATCATAACTGAAAATAGGTAAAATTTATTTTGAGCAAGTTGCGGAAAGCCAATATAGGCGATAGTCGCGACAATGCTGGAAAGGGTGGTAGGAAAAGCGATCACATTGTTAATCCACTCCATCCACATAGCTAAAAACCCGACTTTTCCGCCAAAAGCAGTGCGGGTCCAAGTATAAACTCCGCCATTGATAGGAAGAGAAGTAGCAAGCTCTGCACACACTAAGGCACTTGGGATTAAAAAACATAGGGCAGCAAGCCCGTAAAAAAACAAAGACTGCAAGCCTACGCTAGCCATCATCGGTAAGCCGCGCAGGCTTAAAATAGCTGAAATACTGATCATAGCAATGGCAAAGCTACCAAGAGTGCGCGTTGATGAAGATGTAGACATGATCTGCTTCCTATCGTTGATATTGCTTATGAGTATAACCATTAAGAGTAGAAAAGTAAGCCTTTCATGATTGCCTTATTTTAAAGCTCAGAATATTTCTATTTGCACAAATGCTTTTTTATGTCTAATATTACATTGTTTTGCAATTCCACATTTAGCAGGAGAAGGCTATGAATTATCAATATAACATTGTTGCTGGTGCCAAAGACCCACAAGTAACCTTGCGCCTGCCTAATAAAATTGTAGAACATCTGGCTTTAAGAGCGACTGAAAACGGCAGAACCCTGCAAATTGAAATCGCCATGAGGCTCGCTCGCAGTTTAGAGCGTGACCTCAATATGGTTGAGGATGACAACTTGCTGGCACTGATGGCTCTGGAAGCTTTAAAGGCTAGAGACGAATAGAGCGAGCTTGAGTTTGCGCATTGCCTAAATAATAGCTTGGCGTCAATTTCTTAAGTTCAGTTTTAACTTGGGCGGGCAGTTCTAAGCTGTCGATAAAGCTCATTAAGCTGTTGGAATCCAATTTTTTGCCGCGGGTTAAAGCTTTTAGCTTTTCATAAGGTTCATCAATTCCATAACGACGCATGACAGTTTGGATGGCCTCTCCTAATACTTCCCAGTTTTGGTCTAAGTCGGCCAGCAGCATGGCTTCATTAACTTCAAGCTTGCTGATCCCTTTAATTAAAGATTGGTAGGCAATTAAGCTGTGGGCAATTCCAACCCCAAGGTTTCTTAATACGGTTGAATCAGATAGATCACGCTGCCAACGGGAAATCGGGAGTTTTTCAGCGATATGCTGCAATATAGCATTGGCTAGGCCTAGGTTTCCTTCAGCATTTTCAAAGTCGATTGGATTAACTTTGTGCGGCATGGTGGAAGAGCCCACTTCATGTTCTACGACTTTTTGCTTAAAGTATCCGAGCGAGATATAGCCCCAAACATCTCGACTGAAATCAATTAAAATAGAATTAAAGCGAGACAAGGCTTGAAATAGCTCTGCAATATAATCATGCGGTTCAATCTGAGTGGTATAGGCGTTGGCGCAAAGCCCAAGTTTTTTAATAAAATTTTCTGAAAGCTCAGGCCAGTTTACCGTTGGATAAGCGATAAGGTGAGCGTTGAAATTGCCCACTGCTCCGTTCATTTTCCCCATGATTTCGCAATTTTCAATGTGCTGATACTGACGCTTTAACCTTGCTGCGAAATTGGCCATTTCCTTGCCAACAGTAGTGGGGGTGGCTGGCTGGCCATGCGTTCTCGATAGCATAGGGATATCAGCGTACTGGTGGGCAAGCTTGATAATCGCTTCGATGGTTTGGCTACAAAGCGGAAGTAAAATCTTTTCTCTGCTTTCTTTTAGCATTAAACCGTAAGCAAGATTGTTGATGTCCTCAGAAGTGCAGGCGAAATGCAAAAATTCTTTAACTTTTTTAAGCTCAGGTTGGTCGATAAATGTTTCTTTAAGAAAATACTCCACTGCTTTGACATCATGATTAGTAGTGGCTTCAATTTGTTTAATTCTTTCAGCGTTTTCTAATGAAAA
>JARDZR010000006.1 GCA_029240715.1 Gammaproteobacteria bacterium | reverse complement strand
TTTTGAATAAAGTCTTCGTAGGCAATGACTTCAGCTCGGATAAAGCCTTTTTCAAAATCAGTATGAATAACTCCAGCAGCTTGAGGAGCCGTAGCACCCATTGGAATAGTCCAAGCTCTCACTTCTTTTACCCCGGCGGTAAAATAAGTTTGCAGTCCTAACAGATGATAACCCGCCCTAATCACTCTATTTAATCCAGGTTCATCAAATCCCAGCTCCTTTAAAAAAGCATCGCGGTCTGCATCATCCAGCTCCATCAGCTCAGATTCGATAGCCGCACAGATGGCCACTACGTCGGCACCTTCTTCTGCCGCACGTTTTCTCACAACATCCAAATGAGGATTATTTTCAAACCCATTTTCAGCTACATTGGCAATATAAAGCGTGGGTTTAGCTGTAAGCAATTGAAAGCTTTTTAAAATCTGAGCTTGCTGCTCATCGAGTTTTAAACTTCTAGCCAGCTTACCTTGTTCTAAATGCGGTTTTACAAGATCACAAACGGCTTTTTGCGCCAGAGCTTCTTTGTCATTGCCTTTGGCCGCTTTGGCTAATCTTAAAGAAACTTTTTCAATGCTTTCAAGATCAGCTAACAGTAATTCGGTATTAATGGTTTCAATGTCATCAATCGGGTCCACTTTGTTAGCGACGTGAATAATATCGTCATTTTCAAAGCATCTGACTACATGAGCTATGGCATCGGTTTCACGAATATTAGCTAGAAACTTATTGCCTAGTCCTTCACCTTTAGAAGCCCCCGCTACTAATCCCGCAATATCAACAAACTCCATCGTAGTAGGAAGAATGTTCTGCGGACGTACAATTTCAGCTAATTTATTCAGCCTAGGATCAGGCACAGCCACTCTACCTATGTTAGGCTCGATGGTACAAAATGGATAGTTTTCAGCTTGAATGCCTGCTTTGGTTAAAGCGTTGAATAAAGTGGATTTCCCTACGTTAGGTAGTCCCACTATGCCACATTTAAATCCCATAATATTTCCATTTTTTAATTGACTGTTCGTTGTTTTTCAGACTGCGGACGCCTCTATCAAATCAAAAACTGAAAATAGTATAGATTTTGATTTACTTGTTTGGGGCGTGCAGTTTGGTCATGGCTTGCTGCATTTTGCCTTCCAACATATCAGGCAATAGCTTAATTGCATCGGCTATTGAATGATGGATTTGAAGCTCTTCTTCTTTTGAAGGGGCATGCAAAACATAATCAGCCACCTTATCCTTATTTCCAGGATGTCCAATGCCAATTCTTAATCTATAAAATTCTTGAGTATTCAGATGGCTCATAAGGTCGCGCAAACCATTATGCCCCCCATGGCCTCCGCCTAGTTTCAGCTTAATGTCTCCAACAGGCAAATCCAGCTCATCATGTACTACTAAAATTTGCTGTGGCAATATTTTATAAAATAAAGCCAATGAAACCACAGATAATCCACTACGGTTCATATAGGTTGTTGGAACTAATAAACGGCAAGAATGCCCGCTGCATTCAAACTTACCTACCAAGCCATGAAATTTGTTTTCATGCTGCAAGTTTGCTTTGAATTCGGCTGCCACGGTTTCGACAAACCATGCGCCTGCATTGTGCCTGGTCCGGGCGTATTCGGCGCCCGGATTGGCAAGTCCTACAATAAGCTGTAGCCCTGACAAGACTATTTCGCTTATTTTTTAGCTTCAGGCTTTTTAGCCGCTTCAGCAGGTTTTTTGCCCGCATCTGCAGATTTAGCAGCTTCAGCGCCACCTTCTGCACCTTCAGCAGCTTCAGCTGGAGCTTCTTCGTCTTCTTTAACCGCTCTTGGTACGTGTACGCTTACTACAGGCAAGTCATTGCCATGCATTAAGGTAACCAATTTAAGCCCAGCTGGTAATATAAGCTGTGACAAGTGAATGGATTCATCCATTTGCAGGTTAGAAAGATCAACTTCGATATAAGCTGGCAAGTCTTTTGGTAAGCAGCTTACTTCAACTTCGTTAACCATGTGGTTTATAACACCCGCAGCTTTAACAGCAGGAGATTCACCAACAAAGTGTAATGGAATATGTACACGAAGCTCAGTTTTATCACTAATACGCAAAAAATCCACATGCAAAATTTTTGGCTTGAATGGATGGCGTTGCAGGTCTTTAATAATGACTTGCTGATCCACTCCATCAATATGCATATCAACAATTGATGTGTAAAAAGCTTCATTAGCCAAAGCATTGACTAATAAGTTATGATCAATTACCGCTGATTCAGCTGGTTTATCAGCTCCATAAATAACGACCGGAACTAATCCATCACGGCGTAGGCGGCGGCTCGCACCTCTCCCCATATCGCCACGGGAATTAGCGTTTAATTTAAAATGTAGTCTCATGTTTTATCCTTAAATTCCAAGTTTAATGTTGCAAACCGGCTATCGCGACCAATAGCGGCGAGCGGATTTTAACATAGGAATTGGCAAAAAATCTAGCTTTTGTTAGCGGTCTACATCTTGTAAAACAAATAGCCCTGCTCTAGGTGAAACTTATTATAGAATGAACCCCCGGCAGAGAGCTGTTGGTTTCAATATCAGTAGTCATGAATATTTCTGCATCTAAAGCCTTAAGGTGACCTCTAACCCGCTATCTGATTCGCTTATTACTGTTTTAGCCAAGCTTTGTCTTAAAGCTCCTAATGCAGCGCGGACCGGAACAACAGGCAATTCTTTAGACTCAGCCTGTTCTGGCATAGGCCCTAAGGAGTCAAAATGATTGAGTTCAGGCTTATGAAACATATGCAAAGTCTTACTTGCAGCCACACTGAGCTGCTGCTGTTGCAAAACCAATTGCCCAGGCTCTTTGCCGGGCCTCCAAATATATAAATTAATGCCTTTCTCTCTGGCATATAAGCAGGCACTCATAGGACTAAAGTGAGAATTTCTTCACTTAGTTTTTTGCGATCTTCAAAATTATCAATTAACTTTAATAAAGTTTTGCTAACGTCCCGTCTAACCTGTGCCACTGCTTGAGAACTGGAATTTTCTGCAAAAATAGCGAACCCACAATTGCCATCAGGAACTGTAAATTGCTCTTTAAAGATAATTCTTTGCCCAGACTCAGGTATTGTCCCAGTAAAAAAGCTTGGCCTTCTTGCATAACTAGCCTTTGGTTTTGATATGGCTTGAGCTCGCTCTCGGGCCGGCATGGTTAGCGGCACTTTTTGAGCCACTTCAACCTGATGCCGCTCCCGCCAAATTTTACTATAGTGCTCTAATAAGCGTTTCGCTTCCTTAAGCTGAGTTGGATTAAATTTTTGTAAGCTAAGCGGCACGGTCGGGTCCGCATTATTTTCAAGCAACAAGGAAAAAGCCTCTAAATGGGCATGGGCTGCGGCAAATTCTAGCGGGGTATGATTATTAATATTTTTGCTATTAACCTTGGCGCCGTGTTTAAGTAATAATTCAATACAATTTGTTGCTCCATGGTAAGCAGCCGAATGTAAAGCCGTACTTCTTTTTAGATTGCCGGCCTCTAATAAAGCTCCGCTCCTCAACAATAATAAAACCATGGCTGTATTATTTTGTGCGCAAGCTACATGAAGCGGGTAATTACCATCCTTGTCAGGAAGAGTAGGACTGGCCCCTTCAGCAAGCAGTTTTCTAGCTGTTTTTATATGCCCGCTTTTAACCGCTTTGTATAAAGCTGTTTCATGATTTGAATCAACGCTATTAATATATATCCCGTGACGAATTAAACGCCCAACTACCGCCGTTAGCCCCCAATCAGCTGCCTGGCGCAACATGAACATAGCTTACTCCCTTCTATATTCCGCCTATCTTTACTTTAAGGCAGAACAAAAAGGGAAGCAAAGGCGCACAGCTATGTTATTTTATTTAGGTTTAAATTATTAGAAATCTACTTATAATCTGAAAACAGCACGCTGATTGATTCTTCATTGTTAATACGGCGAATGGTTTCTGACAACATTTGCCCCAAGCTTAGCTGTTTGATTTTAGAGCAAGCCAAAGCAGCGCCGCGCAATGGTATAGAATCAGTTACCACTAGCTCTTCCAGTTCGGAATGATTGATATTGTCAATAGCATTGCCTGATAAAACCGGGTGAATACAATAAGCTGAGACTTTAACTGCGCCATGCTCTTTCAAGGCTGTAGCAGCTTTACATAGGGTGCCAGCAGTATCCACGATATCATCAAAAATCAAACAATGCCGGTCTTCTACTTCACCAATAATATGCATAATCTGAGCTTCATTAGCTTTGGGCCTACGTTTATCAATAATAGCCAAATCGCAATCTAGCCTTTTTGCCATTGCTCTAGCCCTAACTACCCCGCCCACATCAGGCGAAACGACTATGGGCTTATGAAGTTTTTGCTTTCTTAAATATTCAAATATTACAGGACTGCCGTAAACGTTATCGAGTGGAATATGAAAGAAGCCTTGAATCTGTTCAGCATGAATATCTACAGTTAAAATTCTATCCACGCCAACAGTAGCAAGAATATCAGCGACTACTCTAGCAGTAATAGGTACTCTTGAGGAACGAATACGTCTATCTTGTCTTGCATAGCCAAAATAGGGCATCACCGCAGTAATACGGGCAGCTGATGAACGACGCAAAGCATCGATCATTGCAACAAGTTCCATTAAATGGTTGTTGGTTGGAGGGGAAGTCGGTTGGACAATAAATACATCTCGTCCGCGAACATTATCAAAAATTTCAACTTGAGTTTCGCCATCACTGAAGGTGCCGACGGTGGCGTTACCTAAACTTATTCCTAGATTATCCGCAATGGCATTCGCTAAAACAGGATTGGCATTACCGCTAAATAACATTAAGTCAGACATAAAGGCTTCCTTCGTTAAAAGCGAGCTTTCTCGCCAATCACAAGAATAGAACAAAATTGGTTGGGCTGCCAGGATTCGAACCTGGGAATGCCGGGATCAAAACCCGGTGCCTTACCGCTTGGCGACAGCCCAATGGATTGCAAGCAGCAATCACATAGCGAGCGGTATTTTGGCGGATTGATCATCCCCTGTCAAGGGATTTAGGCAAAGTTTTTATGCTCAAAATAATCAAATAAGTTGCCAATTATTAATAACCACAATAATTCGCCAAGGGCCTTGCTGCATTATAATTTTATGCGGCAAAGGCAGACCATTGATTACAGTGTAGCTTTGGTAGCTGATATTCCAGTTTTGTTGATTTAAAGTTGCCAAAGTCCCGTTATTGTTAAGATTTATTTGTTTAGCTACCCCTGTTACCGGCAAAGCTCTAATCCAATAAACAAGACCTTCTATCGGCATAGACCAGCCCAGTTCCTCTTGCATTAAATCTTCGGCATTATCAGCTTTTAACACTTGACCCTGATTATTGCTCAAACTGATTTCACCGGGCTGGCCTTGTAAAATTTCTTCCCCTAAATTAAGAGGTCCCGAAAGCTCAATAACAAACTGGTTGCCGGTTTGCTTCCAGCTAAAGTTGGCACTCACCGCCTGATTGGCATTGCGAATTCCTATGATTCCTGAAGCCTGCCAGCTGCTCAGAGCGCTGACCTGGTTTGAATAATGCTGCCAAGCTTGCATTGGATTTGGCACCGGCTTTAAAACCTGCTGAGGCGCACAAGCTGCCAGTAAACTTAAACTAAAAGCGAGCAATAAACTCTTCAATGGGCTTTTCATTTATTATCTGCCTACAACAAAAATGGATGAGCTTTATTGTAATCCGTGCTAAAATTTGCACAAGCATTAACACTTTCGCTTTTTAACTTATCCTGCATTGTTTTTCGGCCGAGTTTTCTTAATTATTACTAATAAACTCCGGTATTCGAGCTGCGAACGCCTTGGCTAATTTAAAAATTGAAAGTATTATGCAACTAACTAAAATTCAGAAGTGATGTTATGAAAGACTCTATTCGCAAAAAACTTGAACAGTTGTCAGAACGCTATGAAGAAGTCGGCGCTTTGCTGAACACTCCCGATGTCATTAACAATCAAAATCAATTTCGCGAGCTTTCTAAAGAATACGCGCATATTGAACCTATCGTAAAGTGCTTTAATGATTTCAAAAACAATGAGCAAGACTTAGCTAATGCTGAACAAATGCTTAATGACAGCGATGCTGAAATGCGCGAACTGGCCCAAGAAGAACTCAAATCAGCCAAAATAAAACGTGAAGAGCTCAATGCTGCTTTACAAATATTGTTATTGCCAAGCGATCCTAATGATACGGCTAACGTCTTTTTAGAAATTCGTGCCGCAGCAGGCGGTGATGAATCCTGCATTTTTGCTGGAGATTTATTTAGAATGTACAGCCGCTATGCTGAATCCCAAGGCTGGCGAGTTGAAATTATTAACTCCAATGCCGGCGAGCATGGCGGGTATAAAGAAATTATTGCAAGAATTGAAGGGGATAGGGTTTATTCACAGTTAAAATTTGAGTCAGGCGCTCACCGAGTGCAAAGGGTCCCCGTCACTGAATCTCAAGGCCGCGTTCATACTTCAACCTGCACCGTTGCAGTGATGCCGGAAGTTAAAGAAGTCGAAGAAATTAATATTAACCCGGCTGATTTAAAGGTAGATACCTTTAGAGCATCTGGAGCAGGTGGACAGCACGTTAACAAAACTGACTCGGCTATCCGCATTACCCACTTGCCATCAGGTGTGGTAGTAGAATGCCAAGATGAGCGCTCCCAACATAAAAACAGAGCCAGGGCTATGTCATTGCTTCAAGCCAAACTCCTGTCTTCAGAACAAGACAAACAGCGCGCCCAACAAGCAGCCACTCGCCGAAACTTAGTGGGAACAGGCGACCGCTCTGAGCGAATCAGAACCTATAACTTTCCTCAAGGCCGTTTGACTGACCACCGCATTAACATCACTTTATACAAACTTGATGAAATGATGGAAGGTGATTTAGGCCCTGTATTAAGACCATTAGCTCAGGAACATCAGGCTGATCTTTTAGCTGCTATGAGTGAGTAGTTGGTTCAAAGCTAAAATATTAAGCTCTAGGATGATGCTCTTTATACAATGCTTGCAATCTAGCTTTGGCGACATGAGTATAAATCGTGGTGGTGCTGACATCAGAATGCCCCAATAGCATCTGCACTACTCTTAAATCTGCCCCATGGTTGAGCAGATGAGTTGCAAAAGCATGCCTTAAAGTATGTGGCGATAGCGAGCTTTGAATGTGAGCCAGCTCAGCATAATGTTTAATTCGATGCCAAAAAGTTTGTCTGGTCATTTGCTTGGCTTGTTGGCTGACAAATAAAATAGAGCAAACTTTTCCGTTCAATAATGCGGCCCTGGCTGCTTCCAAGTACTGATTAACCCAATCCAACGCTTCTTCGCCAATAGGGACCAATCTCTCTTTGCTGCCTTTACCCATAACCCGAATAACGCCTTGCCTAATATTAATTGAATTTAAATCCAGACTAACCAGCTCAGTAATTCTAAGGCCACTGGCATATAAGACCTCAAGCATGGCTCGATCTCTAATGCCCAAGGGGCTTGATATATCAGGTGCATTAAGCAAAGCCTCTACATCCTGTTCACTTAAAATTTTAGGCAAAGGCCGGCCTAACTTGGGGCTTTCAATATTGAGAGTAGGATCCAGTTTAATTTTCTCAGATTGCAGCAACCAGCGGTAAAATCGCCTTGCGCAGGATAAAAACCTGGCAGTGGATCGAGCATGCATGCCCTTTTCATAACGATACGCTAAATAAGCAGAAATATCGGTTTCTTGTACCTGCTCAAGGCCTATATTGCGCAATTGCAAAAATTTAGCAAAATCCCGCAAGTCTGCGCGATAAGCTGATAGAGTATTCCGGCTTAAACCTTGCTCTAACCAAACTGAGTCGGTAAAAGCATCAATAACGGGATCCAGTTTTTCCACTTTATGCGCCTATAAAAAAACACCCGCTTATGCGAGTGCTTTAATTATATCATCTTACCCAAAAAATCGCCTTCCTTGGCAAAATAACTTCCTTTGGGGGGCAAAAAATACTTATGAAGCTTCAGCAAAACTACCTGAGTAGAAATCCCCTGACTGATAGTCATGACTGCCGTAATCTTTAAACTCATCCATATCGATGGCTTCTGCTGCACAATGGCGATAGGTTTTTTTAAGAGCAATTTTTATTGCGGTAACAGCGGATTTAAACTCGCGGTTACCCTCTTCCATTTCCACTGCATTATGTAAAACTTCCAAGATGTCTTCAGCCGCAATATTTTTGTCATCCAACAAGTCAGCAATAATGGAGCCACTGCCAATCCAATCCCAACGCTCAGAATACTGAGTTAAGATATGCTTAACCTTAGCCAAATTATTGCCTTTAGCTTTGCTGAACCTTTCAATATATTCATGCACAGTCTTCATATGGCTCCCTTAATATCCTTAAATTTAATATCCCTATATAACCATACATAAAAAGATATAAGTAGAATGACACTTTACCCGAGATTTTAGGGGGCAAAATACGCCCCCTAAACCACGGAATTAATACTAGGAATAAAATACGAATTATAAGTTTTTGATTTTAAATGACTTTCCAGGAAGCCTGGCCTAACTCAGGGCTGGATAGTTCCAGCAGGTCTCCCGGCGATATTGCGCCCACCCCAGAAGGAGTGCCGGTATATATTAAATCTCCCGCCTGTAAGCTCCAAATCGAGCTCAAGCAGATAATGAGCTGCTCAATAGAAAACAACATTTGCCCGGTATTTCCCTTTTGCCTTAGCTCGTTATTAACCTTGCATTCAAACTCAATGTTAGCCAAATCAAGCTTGCCACTATAGTCTACAAAGCTTCCTAAAGGCGCGCTGCATTCAAAAGCTTTGGCTTTTTCCCAAGGAAGGCCCTGATTTTTTAATTCGTTCTGCACATCCCTTAGGGTTAAATCAAGCCCTAATGCTAAAGACCCTATCATTTCTTTAGCAGCTTTAGCATCAGAAGCCCGACCGCTTTGACCAATTTTTACGACCACTTCAACTTCATGCTGTAAAAGCTTGCCATGTTTTGGAAAAATAATAGGCTGGCCTTCTAGTACAATGGATTCATAAGGCTTCATAAACACTACCGGCTGTTTAGGCACCGCATTGCCTAGTTCTTTAGTGTGTTCAGCGTAGTTTCTTCCAATACAAAATATTCTCATAAGCTTGCTCTTTATATCTTTATAGCGCTTCCCTTCACATGCTTGATGTTTAGGCCCCAGTCCAGTGTAAAATAGCATTGTTTATAGCATTTGAGAATTCATTGCTTACTCGTTTAACTCATATATACTAAATAAAATGAGATAGAGCATGGGCCATTTCAAGTGAACCAAGAATCAAATCTGACTGCGCAACAAAAAATTATTAGATCACTTTCCGATCGAATTGTCATTGCACAAAAACCTATTCAAATTCTTGATGCGATTAAATGGACTCCTGATATCAAACAGGACTTTTTTAAAAACCAGTTTAAAGAGCTGCCCAAGGTCAATGCTGACTATTACAATAAACGCCCGCTTTCTTATGATATCCAGGATAAAAAAGCTGAATTTCAAAGCATAGAACGAGACATTAACCGTCTTTTGGGTCAGTTTAGCGGCGTAGGCGGCATTATGCTTAGAATGTGCCAGGAGTATAGAAAAGCTTTAAGCATGTTAAAAGCTCGCGGCAGTGCTGACTTTTCAAACATTGCTATAGATCTTTATGGCTCTTCTGAAGATGCTTTTTATCCAGGCGCCCCGGTACTTAAAGATTTGGCCGTCTTGCTTTCAGATACTTTAAGCAGCCTTAACCAGCATTTGGTTTCTGAGCTAGATGAAAAGCGCTATACCAGCCATCAAGCCGCTGAAATGCTAAGACAACGTTTTAGCGAATATTTTAAAGGCCGCGCTCAGGAAGTTGTAGTAGAGCAAAGCGATGATATTATCGCTGATGCAGCAGCGGGAGCGGACCGAGTAAAAATGCGCAGCGATGCCATGTTTAGCGAAAGAGACATTCGATTACTGGAAGTCCATGAAGGTTGGGTCCATGTAGGAACTTCTTTGAATGGTGCCTTGCAACCGATTTGTACTTTCTTAGGCAAAGGTACCCCTTCCTCTGTCATCACCCAGGAAGGCTTATCGGTTATTACCGAAATCATCACCTTTTCTTCCTTTCCACGAAGAGTTACCCGAATTACCAATCGGATAAGGGCCATTAATATGGCTGAAAATGGCGCTAACTTTATCGAAGTGTTTAATTACTTTAGAGAATGTGGCATTGGTGAGGAAGACAGTTATAGCCATACTGTACGAATTTTTAGAGGCAGCACCCCTGAAGGCGGCCCATTCACCAAAGACTTGGCTTATGCCAAAGGCTTCATTCTTATTTACAACTACATGAGATTGGCCGTGCAAAAAGGCCTGGTTAACCATATCCCGGCTTTGTTTGTCGGCAAGGTTAAACTGGAAGACTTACAAATATTATATGAGCTGATTGAGGAAGGCACAGTGATGCCTCCCCAATATATTCCGCCTCACTTTAAAGATTTAGCGGCATTAAGCTCTTGGATGTGCTTTTCTTTATTTCTTAACCAGCTTGATCTAAAAAAGCTGTCTGAGAATTACCGGCACATTTTGCATTCATAACCGCTAAGCAATTATCCCGAGCTTCCAGCCCATGTAAGCTGGATTGAAAGAGCTGGCAGAAGCACTTGGGCCGGCAATATGCCAGCCTTTTTAGGACTATTAGCCGTTTGTCTTTAATTCGCTTAGCACTTCCAGAATCAATTTGGTCATGTTATCTGCAGCCTGATGCGAATAAATTAACACTTCTTCATGATTGACCTTTTGCGGGCTTAAACCAGCGGCATAGTTACTGACCGCCGAAATGGCAGCTAACCTTAAGCCGCAATGTCTTGCTGCGATGACTTCATGAACGGTGGACATTCCAACCAATCCTGCGCCTAATTGTTTATAAACCTGAATTTCAGCCGGCGTTTCATAAGAAGGCCCCATCACTCCACAGTAAATTGCTTCCGGCAAAGTAATAGCATGTTTTTTGGCCGCCTTCTGAAACAATTGATTTAATATAGGAGAAAAAGCTTCTTCCATTCCTGAAAAACGCGGTCCATATTCCGCATCATTAGGACCTACCAATACGTTAACACCGGTTAAATTAATTTGGTCAGTAATCAGCACCACACTACCTGGGCGAATCGCTGTATTTAATACACCGGCTGCATTGGTAATAATTAAATTCTCAACGCCCAAACGCTTCATAGTGCGAATAGGTGTACGCATTTGCTCGAAAGTTGCCCCTTCGTACAAATGCACTCGGCCTTTCATGCAAATAACAGGAACTCCTTGCAAATAGCCGATAATTAATTTGCCAGCATGGCCTTGCACTGTACTTACAAAATAGCCTGGTAGCTCACTGTAATCAAAACAGGCTACCTGTTCGATACTGTCAGCTAATGCTCCAAGGCCAGAGCCTAGTATCATACCTGCCTTTGGCGTAAAACCTTTAGGCAGTTTAGCTTGAATATATTGAGCAGCTTCTAATGCTTTATCCTGTTGCATAATATCCCTCACTTATTTTTTTGCAGCTATGATAGCAGGCTTGCAATTTAATGTCCTCTCTTTGAAAATGAATTTTTACTTTAATGCTAAGCTCAACAACCACAAAAAAGGAAATCATATGCACCTAGCACCTACAGCAGCATCGTCATCCTCAAGCTCGTCAAGTTCCAGTCAAAGAAAAACCCCTATTGTTATATCCTGCTTTACCCATAAAGGCGGGGTTGGGAAAACTACGGCTGCATTTAATTTAGGCTACTGCCTTTCTCATGATTTTGGGCTAAGAGTCCTCTTAGTCGATGGAGACAGTCAGTGCAGCTTAACCTCCTTGATTGAAGCTAAACGATTTACCACTCCAGATGCCCATGGCATTGAAAATGGCATGGAGCTATTTTATGAGTCGCATGAAAAAACTGCCAGAGAAAAAGAGAAAGCCACTAATAACGCTGATACTGTTAGAAGCAATATGGAACAAATTTTTAATCCCTTGCTAAAAGAGAACGTACCTTTAAGCAATGATGTAGCCCATCAGGTCGCTATTACCCCTGTTCAAACATACAAAGGCCTTTATTACATTCCAGGCCATCTTTCCACCTCAGAGCTAGATCAAAATAATGAACTGGGCTTTAGCTTAGGCGGCTTATATGCTCCGATTCCAGGCTCTATGACCAACATCTTTCGCAGAGTGGGGGAATTAAATGATATTGATATTATTTTATTTGACCTAAGCCCTAATCTAGGCGGCTTTAATAAAGCAGTGCTATTAGGTTCTGATTATTTTACCACCCCGTTTTTTCCGGAATATCTTTCACATTCCGCCTTAAGATCTCTTGGCAGCGCCTTACCAAAATGGGTGGAAAGATATAGAAACAGCCCGCAAGCAGTCTTTTCTAAACTCCCCGGAATTGGTCATTTGAGCTGCGCCCCTAAATTTTTGGGCGGCTTTGGCCAAAGAATTGATGCAAGAGTGAACCAAAAACTCACTGGCATTACTGGTTTGGAAAGAATGTTTTACCGAGAACCCATAGCAACCCATAGGCATTGGCTTGAAATTATCGGCACTGATATCGACTTACTTAGAGTGAACTTAGCCAAATATGGACTGATTGAATCCCATTTTGAGCCTATCGCTATTCACGGTGTTCAAGATTTCCATAGTGCCGGCATCGATGCCCAAGCTGAGGGAATTCCTATTTGCGATACCGAAAGAGCAACCCATCACCCCACCTCATCAGGCTCAGCCGGCCCTGAAAGTGCTGCAACTTTTTTAAATAGAGTGATGACCCATCATCAATATCGCTATATTGCCGCAAAACTGCTTAGCAATATGTCAGCCGCGGACTTGCTTTTTCTAAGGCTTAGGCAGCCAAGATTAGCTGGGCTAATTGCTGTATGCTTATCAGCTTTTCGCGGTTATTCAGTTCAAGTCAGCCCTGCAGCGGCAGCTAGCGCCTCATCAGCAAAACCGGCTGCTAAACTGGTGCTTAAATTTGCTGATGCTCATCATTACAACCATGATGAAATCAATGAGCTTACCTGGCACTACATCAAGGATATACCTGGGGTTTCTATGTGCGCTCCTATTCACATTAAAGAAGTCAGCTTAGAACATGCTTTAACCACCTATAGACAAACTCGTTTGGGCCCAGATATCAGCAGCTTTTTTATTCCTCTGGCTTTAGGCGATATAGATTATGCGGATGGCAGTAAAGGCGGGCATTGGGTTATGCTTTATGGAATACGCAGTGCTAATGGCCAATTGCAGTTAAGCTACTTTGATCCATTTGGCAATGACCCTTCAGCCAGCTTTACTGAAACCTGTAAAAAAATTTTTGGGGTAAGCGGCTTATTAAAAATGGGCAATGTCAAATTGCAACAAGACGGCTATAACTGCGGTCCCTGGGTAATTGAAGCCATAAGAAGGCTATCGATCGGAGAGGCATTACCCAATCCGGAAGAAAACTTTGACATCAACGCGGCCCGTGCAGCACAGCAAGCAATTCTGCAGCAGGCTCATGCTCATGCTGCCGCAGCTTCATCTCACGGCAAAGCTAAGGCTTCAGCAAGCAGTGCTTCCGCGTCTGCTATAGAAGCTTCAGCTCGCTATCCATTACGCTCTGGTGCAAGCTCAGCAGCTGCCGGTGCTGAAGAAGAGAGAACAGTCGGCTCAAAACAAAAACGTCCGAATGAAGTTGCTACGCTTTTTGTTGCTCAAGCGTATAAAAAGGCCAAACCTAACAGCTTAAAAGGGGCCGATCTATAATTATGGCTGGCAGGGGAACCCCCCAACCACCATAATTAATTGATCGTTATAGTAAATTAGCGGCATCCTGTCTCTTAGCCATGGCGGGATGCCTGCTTCTTGCAAACATTTTTTTAAAGATTGCGAGTGCTGGCGGCCCTTGGGGCGACAACGTTCTTTGCCTTCACGCAATTTAACGACAAGCTTTTCCCAATCTAATTGATTGATATTATCAAGCCCCTGCTCTAATAAGTACTGTTTTGTCAAAGCAACGGGCCAGGTCGGGACCTGCAAAGGCTTATTGCCATTCCATTTAACCGAATAGCCCTGAGGAACTTCAGGCAAAGCCTGGATAAGATATAAAGCATGATGATAGCGACGAAACTCCCAATTACCCCATTTTATAAAAGGCTCTGCGTCTTGAGCAGCCTCCACTATATTATGTCGAATATTGTCTAACAATTGGCGGCTTGGAGCTTGATTGCTTATTTGATGGATCCAGGCCCTTAATAGTAAATTTTGCTTAGGCTGGCTATGCTGCAATAGCTGATCAATCGGAAATGCCGTCTGAACTCCTGCTTGGGCGGGAATGGTAAGGCCCAAATCTTGCAGTTCGCATGCGATATACTCTTGCAAAACCTGCTCTTGCTCAGCACAGTTTTGAGCAGATCTTGCAAAAAGCTCAGCACAAACCGGCCAGCGTTGTTTTAAAACAGGCATGATCTGATGTCTAATAAAGTTTCGATCATAGCGGATGTCTAGATTGGAGTGATCATCAACAAAAGATAGCTTATGCTCTTTGGCATAAGCCTCTAATTCTTGCCGAGAAATACCAAGAAAAGGTCTGGCAAGCACAGCTTCTTTAAAATCTGAAATTTGCGCCATAGCCGATAAACCTTTTGGCCCCGCCCCTCTCAATAGCTGCAATAAGACTGTTTCAGCCTGGTCGTCTTGGTGATGAGCAGTTAGCAATAAATCGCCCTTTTTGACATATTTTTCAAAACAGGCATAGCGCTGCTGTCTTGCCCAATGTTCAATGCTCTCACCCACTGCCGGCTTTGAAGCTAATCGTTCGACATGACAAGCGATAGTAAGTTGTTGAGCTTGAGATTGGCAATGAGCAGCCCATTGCTCAGCTAAAGGAGATAGGCCATGGTTAACGTGTATGGCTTGAATCTGAATATCTGGGAAATGCTTAACAGCTTGGGCTGTAGCATGTAGCAGCACAGTTGAATCAAGACCACCGCTAAAACCAAGCCAAACTGTCGCAGGTTGATACTGTGACAGAATGGCAATCAGGGCCGAAACTGGCTGCATGAGCTATTCTTTGACCTCAAAACGGCCAAATTCCATCAGTTTTTGATAGCGTTGTTCAAGCAGCTGTTCTGTACTTAAAGCTTGTAATCGTGAAAGCTCCGCCAATATGGCCTTTTTCAAACTTTCTGCAGCTGCCTGAGGATTCCGGTGTGCCCCACCCAAAGGTTCTTTAATAATCTGGTCCACTACCTTTAACTTTTTTAAACGGCCGGCTGTAATTCCCATAATTTCAGCGGCTTGCGGGGCTTTCTCTGCACTTTTCCATAAAATAGAAGCACAGCCTTCAGGTGAAATGGTGGCAAAATAACTGTATTCAAACATGAGTAAAACATCGCCCACACCAATACCTAATGCACCACCTGAACAGCCCTCTCCAATCACGGCGCAGATAACTGGGACTTTTAAAACGGACATTTCACGTAAATTTCTAGCAATCGCTTCACTCTGGCCACGAGCTTCAGCATTGACTCCAGGATAAGCGCCTGGGGTATCAATTAAAGTAATCACAGGAAGATTAAACTGTTCTGCCATTTTCATTAAGCGCAAAGCTTTGCGATAGCCTTCTGGATGAGGCATTCCAAAGTTACGAAATAATTTTTCTTTAGTGGTGCGGCCTTTTTGCTGACCAATGACCATTACAGGCTGGTCATCAATTCGCGCCAAACCCCCTACTATTGCCGGATCATCAGCAAAGCTCCTGTCACCATGCAGCTCATCAAAATCAGTAAAAGCATACTCAATATAATCAAGGCTATAAGGGCGATGAGGATGGCGTGCCAGTTGAATAACTTGCCAATCTGTTAAAGTCGAAAAAACTGAGGCAGTCAGCTTTTTGCTTTTTTCCTCTAGTTTTTTGATTTCTTCATTGATGTTGACTTCAGAGCCGTGCTCGACTTTGCGCAAAGCATCAATTTTAGCTTCAAGTTCAGCAATCGGCTGTTCAAAATCTAAAAATTGCATAGCCTATCCTTTCAATAAAAATATTTTAAGTTTATCACAGGCAATAGGTGAGTACAAAATAAAACCCATGCCACTGCCAAGCAAAGGCTTTTCAATTTAACTTAAGGCTTTAGCTGAGCTATCGCGCATAATGTGCTTGTCTAATAAAGGGTAAATTATCAAGCTGACTAGGCATAGACCCAGGTATTAAGATATAAAGCCCTCACTTTAGACCAAACCTCATCACCTTCCATCATTAGATTGTGATTTAACATCTCTCGTGACTGTTGGTTAAAACCCGCTTGATCAGAAGCATTAGCATAAAGCTCTAACAGCTCCATGCGCAATTCTAAGTTGTAAGGATCCGTTTCTATTTGCTGCAACAGAGCTTGAATTTCGGGGGTGGCCGGCATGTCTTCTGCCTGCTCTGTTTCATTGTCGGTAGTTTCTGCCAAGCTTTGTTCATTCAAGCCAATTTCATTTGCAGGAATATCAAGCTCACCTTGCTGGAATGGGTTTTCGGGCTCTTTTTCCGATACTGAAATAATAATAGGCTCAGTTTTGCCTCGAGCTTCTTTTAATTGAGCTTTTAAGTTTGCATCGTCTTCCGTTTCTACTGTTTCAGCAGATTTATAACGACGATAGACCATATATAAAGAAACGCTGGTTAAAGCCCATAAAATAAACCAAAGGCTTGCCCAAGGAAAACCATTAACATTACTGTTGCTATCTGATAATTGCTGCTGAAGAGAAGCAATCTGCTGATTGGCTGCAGTCAGTTGTTGATTAAGTTCCGCTATCTGAGAGAGATAAGCTTGTTGAGGAGGCATTGGCTGCGGCGAAACAGCGCGGTGATCTGCGCTAGGTAGTTTATGTGGATGGACTGACTTAGCGCTTGAAACAGTGCGCGCCGACTTAACTACTGGCTTGTTTAGCTTGCTTGAAGCCTTGGCTTTACTATTGGCTGTACTCACAGCAGTCAAGCCTAAAACAGATTTAACTTCAGAAGCAGTAGTAGGCAGCCTTAAGTAAGAATGCAGGCGCAAAACATAATCTGAGCCCTGGAAAGATTTAGGGTTAAGCTTTACGATTGCTAAAGCAGTTTGCTCTACTGTGACTTTAGCCGGATGATGCCGGCTAGCAATTGACCACAAAGTTTCATTGGCTTTAGTGGGGCCATAGCTTTGCATTGCCCAGCTATGATTAAAAGCTAACAGCAAGCAACTCAATACTATTGTTTTTATAATGAGCCGTAACTTCACCATAAACCCTCTTAAAACTCTACTTCCAGTATTCTAGCAAATAAAATGAGGATTTTCTTGACAATTTATTGTCTTAGAATGCTTTTGTACCTAAGCGGAAATCACAAAACCGGGTTTTCTTGTTCACTCAATAGGATTTAAATAATGAATTTGGCATTGCAAACTACGCTGTTCACGAAAAACATTTTCGCTTAGCGAAAAAACCACATGAACATCGTCCGCAATTTTAACAGGAAGCTCACTGTCTTCAGATTCACAAGCATTGAACCATACAGCAGAAATTACCTGCTTATTGACACACTGCAAACTAAGCTGCAAATGACTGCCTGTCTGACCCACTGCCTTAATGCTCAAAACTTTACAATGGGCCTCAAATAGAGGCGCTTCAAACTCACGACCAAACGGCAACAGTTTATTCAAACGCTGCAGCAGATCAAGACTATAAGTTTCTGCTAGCTGGCCGTCTGTCCATAAAACAGGCCCCACCTGCTCTGGCAAGACCTGATTTTTAACAGCTTGTTCAAAAGCCAGTGAAAAGCCCTCAAAATGAGCTTGTTTAATGGTCATACCCGCGGCACCTTTATGTCCGCCAAACTTTAGCATGAGATCAGGCTCTTTATCAGCCATATCCTGTAGAGCTTTTCTGATATTCACTCCATCGATGCTTCTGGCTGAGCCGGTGATGATTTCAGGTTCATTGAGCTTGGGCGAAAAGATAACAGTCGGTCTGCCAAAAGCATCTTTTATCTTACTGGCTGAGATACCATGCACCCCCGCATGCCCATCTTCTAAAAAAATGCAAAGCGATAACTTACCGGCATTGACCTGCTTTTCTGCACAACGCATGGCCTGCTCAGTAATGCCACGCTGAATTTGTTTACGGGCCTGATTATGCCGCCAAAGCTGTTCTGCCCAAGGCCCTGCTTCCTGAATTGAAGCCGACAAAAGAAAACTGACTGAACCCAAGGCATCAGATAGCCTGCCATCGCTATTGAGTAAAGGGCCAACAATAAAGCCCAAATCCTCTGCGCTAACTGAAGAGTTTCTTAATAAAGGCTTTAAAGCTTGCCAGCAAGGCCTTTGCATTTGATTGATTTTATGAAGCCCATACTGCACTACCACCCTGTTATTGATGCTGCGCGCCATACTGACACAATCTGCCACCGTCCCGACTGCTACATAATCCAATAACTCAAGCATTGAAGGGGCTGAGGCTTCAAGCAGTTTAGCCTCTACCATTAAACGTCTTACCGCGGCCATCAATAACCATGCCACCATACATCCTGCAATATAGGGATCAGGAAATTGACAGTCCTCTTGAGTAGGATTTAAACAGGCATAAGCGCTTTTAGGCACCCCTTCTGCAGGAATCGCATGATGATCCGTTACAATTACCTCTATACCAGCTTGCTTGAGCAGAGCAATACGAGGCTCATCCGCACTCCCATTATCCGCTGTAATCAATAAATTGGGGCGAACTGGATTGGCTAGAATGCGTTTGGCCAAAGCCTCAGAAAGTCCATAGCCTTCTTGTAGACGATGGCCGATATAGGATTGAATTTTATCAAGCGGGTGCCCCAATATCTCAACCAGCCCTTTTAACAATACTGCATGGCTAGTTTGGCCATCGCAGTCATGATCAGTCTCAATGCCAATCACCTCGCCTTGTAAAATGGCTTTAAGGACCCTTTCAGCGGCAAGCTGCATGTCTTTCATTAAAAAAGGTGAGTCCATATCAGCAAGCTTACAGTTTAAAGCCGCTAAAGCCCCCTTTTCATGGAAAGGAAGAGGCCGCGCTGCAATAATTTTAGCAAGTACCGGCTCGACACCCTCTTCGAGTAATTTTTTAAAAACAGCCTGATCTACAACACGAGATTGAATTTTAGGTAAAAGCTTAGGCAAAGCAGTCTCTCTTAAGCCAAGTTATCACTCAACAAAGTTTAACACACATTGCCAAAGCCGTCCCCTCCTGCTCCGCCGTTAGCAGAGGCAGCTGGGCTAGACGCGGCAGCGCCTCCCCCTTTCCTAAAAAAAGACCCCGCGATTCCAGATAAGCGTGAACTTGAGCTGCGAAAGCTATCTCCGACTGGGCTAGCGACATCAGCTGTATAGCTGGTTGCAGTCGTACTGCCTGTTCCAGACCTTGGCCTATATAATGCTACAGTACTCATAATGCCTACTGTAAATTGCGATTCAGGCGCCGACACAATCTCAGGCAAAGCCTCTTTTAGTTCAAGCAAAATTAGCTTACAGGCTGCCATTAATTTGGGGAAATGGGTGCCAGGATCTGCTAACAAGGATTTAGTTTGATTGGCCTTTTCAAGCTGATGAATTAACTGCGACAATGCCCAGAACTTTTGAATGGGCAGCCATGGGCGTTCTGGCAAACGTTCTAGGAAAGTTAATAATACTCTAGCCCATTTAATTTTTTCTTCTGCCGTTACATTAAATTGGACCATGCCTTTTAATATGCTAGGTTGACGCTTGTTGATATAGTCTTGTACCACGGCTTTAAATTTCAAATCAGCCCTTGTCATAGCTTGGTTGAATTCTTTTAAGTCGGTATTATTAGCTTGAACATATGCCATAAAATTAGCAGCATCAACTGTACGCAAAAAAGATTTATCAGCCCTAAGGATTTTGACAAATACTTCATGACATTTATAGGCTTCTGTAATTTTATCGCGCTCTTCACAATACTCTTTATTCCAAGTATCGACAGTCCCTTCCGCTGCAAAAGCCTCCATTATTTTTTGAAGCTTAGTGGCTTCTTCTCCTTCATTGGCAGTTGCCAGGAACTTAACTTGTAGGTCTAACACAGCCATTTTACTTGCATGAATAATTTGGTGTAGGCTGCGCTTTTTTTCAGCGCTGCATTTATAGATAGCTTTCAGAAACTCTATATTGGCATGCTGCTTGACAAGCCTTTCTTCAACACAGCTTTTTATTTGGGTTCTTATTGTGCTTAAAAATGTAAACAACTTAGCAAGCCTTGTTTCATAAACCCCAAAGGCTGCTTCAGCTGCGGCTTTATCATCCATAGCCTCTTTTGCAGGCATAATAAATTCGGTGTCTAACTTTAGCTTTAAAGGCGCTATGGCTGCATTAAATTGTTGCTCAGCTTCTAGCAATTCAGCCTCTATTTTGACCCATTTTTGTTTTATGGGAATAACCATATAAAGTTCACTGATTATTGCTTTCTTTTCCTGATGGTCCTGTTCAAGTTTCTTGGCAAACTCTTTGCCAACCTCATCCTCTAGCCCCAGTTTAATCAGTCGAGACAATTCATCTTTTAACTGAGAAATTGTTTTTTCATAGCTTGCAAAAATAGCGACCCCATAATCAAAGCCAACAGATTCTTGCAGTGCAGGCTGGTATTTTTGTTCAAACTCAGAGGACGCCTGTGAAAAGATTATATCTATGGTAGTAGCCTCAAGTTGATCACGGACTTCTTGAGGCAAAGAATTATAAAATGCCGCTATTCTTTCGTTAAGCCCAGGGGCCGCGACAAATTTTTCTACCGTTGTCGAAATCGAATCATGATCTCCGTACATAAAAATATCCTTACTGAAATGTCTGGCCTATTACTTTACTCAAAAAACTGCTGGTCTGCTGCAAAAATTTTATAAAAAAAAGCCCCAGTTTATGGGGCTTTTAATATTAGAGATTATTACTGTCCCGCTTCTGCGGTACTTGAAGCTTCACTTTCAGCTGCGACAGGCGAGCGCCGGGCGACAGCTGCAAATGCACCTTGAACTGGTGCCACATCTGGCAAAACAAGCCCTTCGGCCGCTTGACCCTGAGCAACACCAGCTTCTTCAACGCTGCCCGCACTTGCACGGCCATGGCTTGAACCACTCAAAGCAGACAAAGTCCTTACTAAATCTTGGGCTTTTCCTGCTATTTGAGCAACCAGCCCTGGAGCAGGAGCAGCTGCATGAGCTTCTGCAGCAGGGGCAGCAACGATAGCAGGAGCCGCTTCCTGAGACTTGCTTTCACTTGCACCAACAGGGATTGCTACAGCTACTTGATCTGGCTGTCCTATGCTAGCAGAAAGAGCAGCGACGGCAGCTGCAGCTGCATTGGCTGCAACAGTAGCATCCGCTATAGAAGAAGTTCGAGTTTTGTCAGCCACTACAGTGCTGTCTGTGCTTCCAGCTGAAGCAGATGCTGGAGCAGCTGCGCCAACAGCAGCGCCAAACGATGGAGACCATCTAGTATCAAGCGCTTCTGCAGCGCCGACAGCAGCTTCTGCTGGAGCTGGAGCAGCAGCGCCACCGCCAAACAGCGAAAGCCATTGAGCACGACGCTTTTTCCCAGGAGATACTGCGGCTGTATCGGCAGCACTTCCTGTTGTTGCGGCAGCAGAAACTGGAGCAGCAGCCGTAGCTACAGTTAGAGATGGCGCGTCAGATGCAACAGCTGGAGCAGGAACAGCTGCCGCAGCTGCTGCTGGATATTGAGCTTCATATGAAGGCGCTGGAAGAGAAACAGCATCAACTGGAAGGGAAACAGCATCAACAAGTAACTTGTTTTCATATTCATTTAAAGCTAAATGACATTTTTGCAAAGCTTGCGGAAAATGCTTTCCTTTCCCTGCGTCTTTAGAGTCAAATACTACAAGCTCATGCAGCATTCTCTCTACACAATAGGCACGCACTTGATAAGATCTAACTTCATCTGCTCTGATTTTTTCAAAAAATTGAATCGCCAGCTCGGCTATTTCAGACTTAGCAGCTGTTTTCAAAGGGTCCACAAACCAACGGCCTTTTGACTCCGTGATATATTCACGCAAAATTTTCGTTATCGCTTCAATCGTTTTATTAAGCTCAGTGTTAGCAGCAGCAGAAAAATTCATATCCGCTGGAATTTTTCCATACCACTTCTCTGCAATGTCTTTAGCTTCTTCTGCCTTGTAGTGGGGAGCTTTGAACAGGTTCACTGTGCTATTCTCTTGCCCTTTCGCTCTAACATGTCTTAAGCTAGCTGGATCACCGACTGCAGGCTGTGCATTCCAAAGCTTAACCACAGCTACCTTTAACTCATTGTAATATTCCTGATATTCAGCGTACCAGGCTGTCGCAGCTAATGACTGCGAAGCTGCGCTACCCGCCGAAGCTGCTCCCGCTGTTAAACTTGCAGATGAGGCTCTTCGAGCTGCCAAGCTGCTTCCCACTTCTGTACCCATGCCATCTGATCCTAACATTATACCCCTCCTAATAAACTTATGTTATTAATATAATTCAAGATGTTATTTCCATAACTGTGCCAGCATATTAATAAATTTGATGACTGTCTAGCATTGCATCAAATAGAAAAAAGCTAAGGTTTACAAAGTCTGTCCTGCAATGATTGCGTACGTTGCCACCATTTTTTGAGGCTAGACCGTGCGATGTGAAAAGAAACCGAATTGCAAAAATTGAAAATTATCCGATCTAATTTTTTATTTTTCAAAGCTAGCAATAGAGGCAAAAATAGCTTCTTCTCTAAATTGACCACCTGGCATTGCCATTGCTCTAAGCTGCCTTTTGCTAGAGCCCATCTTAATCTATGATCAATCAATATTATTTTTTGATAGGGGCCCGATAAAATTTCGTCGAGGTTTTCAGGAATCGGCCGATAAGCTAAATTAGCCGCTAATGCAACGGCCTGGGCAAAGCTATCATCTCCAAATAGTACGTCTTTTCTCTGATAAGATAACTTAGGATATTCACCTTCCCCCCAGAACCATACGCTGTCTACAGCAGCCAAACCCAAGTTTTGGCGTTTTATATTAACTGGATGGGCTTTTAGCAACATTTGAATCTCTGTGAGACGTTTTTGCCATAGTCTCCCGGCTATTCCTTGTGGCAAATAATCTCTTATAGGCTTAGCGATCACTCTGCTTAGGGCGGTAGTTTGAAAATCTCTTGCCTCGATAAGCAAATACCAATGCATGGGATTATCTCCCATCATTAAGTTTAAATTGTCTTCCTGTAATAACGTATTCACATCATCTATAAGTGATTTAGCTTCTTCTGAGCTGATGTGAAGATCTTGCTGCCCCAAACAATAAACTGTTTCTTGCCCGACCTGCATACGGACCGGGTCCGCTCTAAGCCAACAGCCTATTTTTGCTGGCAAGCCTTCTAATTCAGCCGTTAAAGCAGCTATTCCATAAGGAGGATTGATGTCCAGTCCACAGCTTTCTGCCAAACAGTATTCTTCATCTATCAATGAATCGCTTTTTACTGCTCCATCTAATAATAAAGATAGGCTGGGCAACTCAAGCTCAAACAAAGGATGCAGACCAGCAGCATGGCCTGGTCTATTAAAAACTAAATCAGGGATAAATAGCTCTATATGCATTGCCCTCTCCTTTTATTTGGAATATGTTACACTATTTGAAAAATTGGGAAACAAGATGAATATCTCACTAGAATTACCAAGCTCAAAATATTTTATCAGGCGTTATCAACCAGGCGAAATCATAATTAATGAAAGCCTTTATAAAAGCACTGTGGTTTTAACTCATTCAGATCTTATTAGTGATTGGCAGCCACAATCCATTGCCGAGTTAAAAATTGAGCATTTAACCGATCTACTGAAGTATCAGCCAGAGATTATTTTGCTTGGCACAGGCAGCAAGCAAGTTTTCCCAGCAGCAGAACTGTTGTTTGAAATTCAAAAAAACAAGGTGGGAATCGAGGTCATGAGCACCGATGCTGCTTCTCGTACATTTAATGTCTTGGCCTCTGAAGGCCGCAAGGTAATGGCAGCTTTAATGTTATGAAATCTATTGCGCAATTATTACAAGAGGCGACCCATAGTTTAACACATTCTGACAGCGCTAAACTTGATGCAGAATTGTTAATGAGCCATGTTTTGCAAAAACCTAGAACTTATTTATACGCCTGGCCAGAGAAAACCTTAAATTCAGATCAAAAACAAGCCTTTTTAGAATTGATTGACCATAGAAAAGCCGGGCAACCTATTGCCTATCTGCTGGGACAAAAAGAATTCTGGTCACTGCCATTGAAGCTAAGCCCTGCTGTTTTGATTCCAAGAGCAGATACTGAAATCCTGGTAGAAAACGTTTTGAAATGCATTCAAACTGAGCAAGCCATGATTGCTGATTTGGGCACGGGATCTGGAGCCATTGCTTTGGCATTAGCCTCAGAACGCCCCCATTGGCATATTATTGCGACTGATTATTCAAAACCAGCACTTGAAGTAGCCAGGCAAAATGCCCTGCATTTAAAAATTCATAATATTGAATTTCAACATGGCAACTGGTGCGAAGCACTGCCCAATAGATTGTTTGATGCGATTGTGAGTAATCCACCTTATATTGCCGAAAATGATCCTCACCTAAAACAAGGCGATGTTTGCTTTGAACCTCGCTCAGCTTTAGTCGCTCAAAATAATGGACTGTCCGATATAGAAACGATCGCTAAACAAGCTCACATTTATCTAAAGCCAGAAGGCTACCTGCTATTTGAACACGGCTATAATCAAGCTGATGCGGTTAAAGAGATTTTGCTCGAGCATGGCTATTTAGATATCCAAAATTCCAAAGACTTAAATGGCACAGTCAGAATCACTTATGCTCGCAATAAAGCGGCTTGCTCTAAGAAAAACTCAGGGGCCTGACGCTCAAGATCACGAGATTCATGATAGGATTTGCCGGCCTTTACTGCTTGGCAAAGCTGATATCCACGCCAAGCCTTGCTTTTATTTTCAATCGCAACCGGAATAGAAGCGGCGATACTGGCAGCCAATTCGAACAAACAATCAATCTCTTTACCCTCGATTAATTCCAACTCTATTTCTTGCAAAGGAACAGAGGCCTTCTGGACGCTAACCTCACCCAAATCCATCACAAGTTCAACTTGGCATTGATTAGGTAAATCTAAAATCCATTGGGTCCTAGAAAACTGAGTTTGAAATAAAGGAACTAATTTGTGCTTTTTAGAGATCTCCTCTAATTGCTGACGAAGTTCAGGCGGCTCAACTACACTCAAATCAATGTTATTTGAATCAAGCTTGGCAGACCATTCATTTCTCTGGTGGAGGCCTTGGCTTTCTTTGCCCTTGGTTTTAACGGTTTGCATAAATTCGCCATCTTGATCGCGAATCCGTAAAGCAATTCCGGCCTTAAGCAAGTCATATTGCTCTGTATCATAATAAGTAGTATTAAGATCAAAGGTTATTGCAGGCTCTTTGGCATAATGATTAATTAAAGGATGTTCGTATAAACCTCTTGGGTTATCTTCAAGCAAATTGAGCTTCAGTTCGATTTCCTGCATTAGGCGATCTCAGCTTCAGTGTTATGCTGTGCACTGTTGGCGCCTGATTTGCCAAATACTTTCATTAAACCTTGCAATAAATGGCGCAAAGTTTCAGTCATAATGGTAAAGTCAGCATCGAATTTAGCTTGAGCAGTTTCAGTGAACACATCTTTGGCCTGGTCCTGGACCCCTTCCAAAAACTTTAAAGATTTAATTGAAAAGTCTTCTTTCAGTACAAAGCTAACCTGATCACTCCAGGATAAAGCCAATTGCACCACTTCTCTTCCGCCATCTAATAAAGATTGAATCTCATCAGATATGAGGTTCTGCTTTTGGCAACGAATCACGCCAGATTCTTTGGTATCCTGAATGACACAGGCATCGGCTATAGCAAACTCAGCCGGATATTGGTTGGTCTTCAACCAATCTGTCAATAAGGTCGAAACGGACTGAACCTCAGGCAATTGAACTTTTAAGCTACCCAAAGTTTTGCGTAAAAATCCAGTGAACTCCTCAGCCTTACTGCTTGAAGAAGCGTTTAATATTAGCCAACCGTCTTTAGGATCGATATAGGCGTACTGCAAACTGGTTTTACTAAAGGCCCTGCTTAATAAATTGTGATAGATATCTTCGCGCAGAGTTTCTTTTTCTTTTTTGCGAACTTTTCTGCCCTGTTTATCTTCAATTTCCAGGATTTTCTCATCCAGCATTTGTCTGACCACTGAGCCTGGAATAATTTTTTCTTCGACTTTTAAACAAATCATCATAAAGCCATTAGCAGCATGCACTAAAGGCGCAGCTTCTTCGCCAATAGGCGAAACCCAGCCCATGCTGACAGGATCGATGCTCCTGCAAGGCTGAAATGGATAACTTTCTAACTGTTTGTTCAGATCTTCTGTTGCTACATCAAAGTCTTCGATAAACTGAAATAGCTGTAAATTTTTAAACCACATGGAATTCCCTTACTAGTGAAGCCAGCAGTATAAGGAATTCCATAAAAAATGTAAATTAAGGCAAAGCCCTTGGTAAAGCTATTTTAGCCCCCGCGACTAAAACCAAGGCGGTTACAATATGATATAATGCAAAAAAATTTAGGAGCAGCTATGTTTATCAGCCTTATGATTATGTTGGCCTTGCTTGGCCTTAGCACAGTAACAGGCCTGCTAATTTTGCGTCAGCTTAAAATTCAAAAAGATCAACCGATTGAGCTTCAATTGCAAAGCCTTGAACAAAACTTAAAAGCCGCCTTGCAGGAAAGAATGGCCCAAAACCGCCAGGACCTCATTGAAAAAATGGGCGACAATCATATTAAATCTTTGCAAATCATACAGGATGGCTTGCAAAAAGGTCGAGCTGAAACCTCAGATCAGGTAAAGTCTGCTTTAGCTGAAACGGCTAAAAGCCTCAGCGAGAAAATCGAAAAACTGACCGAAAACACCGAAAATAAACTTAAAGAAATTTCAGGCCAGGTTGATAAAAGACTATCGGAAGGCTTTGAAAAAACCACCATTACATTTGCTGATGTAGTTAAGCGTCTCGCTTTAATCGACCAGGCTCAGCAAAAAATTTCGGAACTGTCTGGCAATGTAGTCAGTTTGCAAGATTTATTGGCAGATAAACGCTCAAGAGGTGCTTTTGGTGAAATTCAGCTGGCCAGCTTAATTCGCAATGTATTGCCTGAATCCAGCTTTTCACTGCAAGCGACCTTAAGCAATGGAAACCGAGCTGACTGTTTATTGTATTTACCGGCCCCTACCGGCAATATCGTGATCGACTCTAAATTCCCTTTAGAAAACTTTCAAAAGCTCATGAACTCCAACATTTCAGAAATGGATAAAAAATTAGCCGAACAACAGTTTCGCCAGGACATTAAAAAACATATTAAAGACATTAGCGATAAATACATACTCAATGGAGAGACTGCTGAAGGGGCCATTATGTTCATTCCAGCCGAGGCCATATTTGCAGAAATTCATGCCCACTATCCAGATTTAGTAGAAGCGTCTTATCGGGCAAAAGTCTGGCTAGCCTCCCCTACTACCATGATGGCTATTTTAACAACAGTTAGGGCTGTGCTAAAAGATGATGCCACTAAAAAACAGGTCCATGTCATTCAAAAACATATACAAGGTTTAAGCAAAGATTTCGATCGCTTCCAAAATAGGATGGACGCTTTACAAAAACATATTGAACTTGCCAATAAAGATGTGACTGAAGTGAATATTTCAGCCAAGAAAATTTCAGGGGCTTTTGATAAAATTGAAAAGGTGGAGCTTAGCCAAAATTCAAAAATTGAAGTCAGTGAACTGTTAAGCTTAGATTCTGAACCTGAACAGAACTAATCAAAACGAGGCGTTTCCTGCCGGGTTCTTGCATCAACGCCTTGAAGCAATAAAACTCATTAAATCACTGGCAATATCAAGCTTACATTGTTCATTCAGCTCTCTAATGCCTGTTGGGCTGGTGACGTTAATCTCTGTAATATAATCGCCGATCACATCAAGGCCGACAAAATAGAGGCCTTTTTCTTGCAGAACTGGCTTTAGCTGCTCGCATAGCCATTTATCCCGCGCACTGAGCGGCTGCGCCTTAGGCTTTCCACCGGCTGCTAAATTAGCTCTTGTTTCATGGGCCTGCGGGATCCTTGCCAAAGCAAAAGCTACAGGTTCACCATTAATCAGCAAAATTCGCTTATCTCCTAATTTTACTTCAGGCAAATAGCGTTGCGCCATAACATGGCGCTGACCATGCTGAGTCATGGTTTCAAGGATCACATTAAGGTTGGAATCAGCTTGAGTTAATCTAAAAATAGAAGCGCCCCCCATCCCGTCTAAAGGCTTTAAAATAATATCTTGCTGAACTTCTAAAAACTGTTTGATTCGGATAGGATCAGCACTGACCAAGGTTTCTGCAATACATTGTGGAAATTGGTTAATAAAACATTTCTCATTGGCATCTCTTAAAGACTGAGGTTTATTGATAATAAAACAACCTGCCCGTTCAGCCAGTTCCAGAATATAAGTAGCATAAATGTAATCCATGTTAAAAGGCGGGTCTTTTCGCATGAGAACTGCATCAAGCATAGAGATTTCTTGAGTAATTGAATTGCCCAGCTGATACCAAGGCACTGTTTTGGGATCAGCGACTAAAATTTCCTGCATACTGGCAAAAGCTCTGGCTTGCTCGATGAAAAGCTCGTTGCTTTGCATAACAAAAACCTGGAAACCCAGATTTAATGCTGCTTGCATCATGGCAACCGAGCTGTCTTTATATGCCTTTAGGCTATCAAGTGGATCGATAATAAAACCGATTTTCATGGCTTATAGCCTCCCAAAAAATGTCATTTTCAACCTGATCAATAAGCCGCTTGTATAGGAAGGATTCACTATTTTATGCCTTGTGCAAAATAACGCTCTACAAACTGCTCAAAATTTAAAGTATCGCTTGCCTCTATTTTTTGCTGCTCAATTAAAGAAGCTTTGGCTGTTTCCATTAATTCACGATGATTAGAGACCAACGGCAATTGTTTAAAATAAGCTTTATATGCGTTTGCCTGCTCTAACATTAGCTGAGAAAAGTTTTGTTGAGTGCTTGCCATTGCAGTCAATATTTTAGCTGATGGAGTTAAGCCACTATCCTCTATTTTTTTAAGCTGCCAAGAAACAGCCTCGGCAAAAACAGGCTTATCTATTCCCAAATCCATAACATGGGCAATTTTTGCAAACTGCTCAAATAAACGCTTGGCCCACTCGGTCATTTCTACAGCATGGCCTTGGCGCTCTAAGTTTAAGCCCGGCTTACGCCCTTCAATGACTACCTTTTGCAAGTTATCACGTATCTCTTGGCATTCCACTTGGCTTAAATTTTCCGGATCGGCCAATAGGCAAAATACTAAAAAAACATCGATAAAGGCTGCTTGGCTCATCTCAATTCCGCAAGCTGAAAAAGGATCGACATCCAAGCTTCTTACCTCAATATATTGCACCCCTCTTTCGCATAATGCGGTAACAGGCCTTTCGCCTGGACGGGTAACTTGTTTGGGGCGAATCGGACTATAGTATTCATTTTCAATCTGCAATAAATTGGCATTTAACTGGCGATACTCGCCATTCTGATCAATCAGCCCTATTTTGGCATAATCAGGATAAGGGATCTGAGTCATGCTTAACAAATCTTTAGCATAAGCTGATAAATTATCCCGAGAAATAGAAATACCGGCTTGAGAGTTATTGTTATACCCCAGACCGCTCATCCGAAGAGAGGTTGCGTAAGCTGCAAAATAAGTTTCTTTGTCCCAGACTTTAAGATAACTTGGAAGACTGCCTGTAACAGAGCTTGCTGCGCAGGTTGGTGAAGCCCCAAATAAATAAATCAACAGCCAATAATGCCTGAAGTAATTGCGCATTAACCTAAAATAAGCTGCATCAGTAAATTCGCGCAAACTGCTTTTTGCAGCAGATAGCTCATGCCATAAGGAAAACAACTCTGATGGCAAGGAAAAGTTATAGTGAATGCCCGCTATGACTTGCATCATTTTGCCATAGCGGTGCTGTAGCCCTTTTCGATAAGCTTGCTTCATTTTAGCTATGTTACTTTTGCCGTAGTCAGCAATTTTGATATCATTTTGGTCTTTGATAAAAGGCGGCATGCTGGCAGGCCAAAGCAATTCATAATCTAAATGCTGGTATACGAATTGATGTAAATTTTGCAGAGAAGCTTGCAGTTGCTCTAAGCTGTTAAGCGGAGGTGTGACAAGCTCTATCAAAGATTCGCTAAAATCAGTGGTGATAAAGGGGTGAGTTAAGGCTGAACCCAAAGTGTTAGGATGCTTAGTTTTTGCAATATGCCCCGACTCAGTGATTCTAAGGCTTTCCCTTTCAACCCCTCGGGTAATCTTGGCAAATAAATGCCCATATTGCTCAATTAAAGCCAAAGCTATCGGATCTAATTGAAAATTCAAGTGCGGTCTGTTCTCGCTGGCAGCTTTCATACTACGCAATATAACGCTTAGCCAGGTATGCAAACAAGGCCCTCATTCCCATTGCTTCTCCTCCTTCAGGGCGCCCAGGCTGGTTTGAATCATTCCAAGCCATCAGATCAATATGCAGCCAAGGGATATTTTCATCTACAAAGCATTCTAAAAACAAGGCCGCAGTGATTGCCCCTCCCATTCCTGTTCCAGGATTGTTGGTTAAATCAGCAAATTTTCCTTTAATTAAACGCTTGTAGGGAGCAAATAATGGCATTGGCCACATGGGATCGTTTTCCGCTTTAGAAAGCTTAGCTATTTCAAAAGCCAATTCATCCCGATTGGAAAATAAAGCAGGCAAGGAAGTTCCAAGCGCCATTCTGGCCGCTCCAGTTAAGGTGGCAAAATCGATCAAAAGCTCAGGATGATCTTGCGAAGCTTCGCTTAGAGCATCTGCCAAACCCATATCTTTTCGCATTAAAAGCATATTATCTGCCGGCTTTAAATTAAGGCCGCCGCTGTCAAAACACACCCCTTTACCCACTAAAGTTATTTTAGGGTCAGAACTTTTTCCCCAGTGTATATCAATCAATCGAGGGGCTTGGACTGCAGCTCGGCCCACTGTATAAATGCCGGCATAGCCCTGATTAAGCAAATCTTTTCCAACTATCTCAGTAAACTGGGCCTGATAGCGTTCAGCGAGATTACGGGCTTGGGAAGATAAATGTTCCGGCCCCATGTCTTCAGCAGGAGTATTAATTAAATTTCTCACCCAATAACAGGCTTCTAAAACTGCTGTGACTTTTTTCAACAATGCAGAGTCTATTATGAGTTGGCGATAGGAAGTTTGTTTGTTGCTGCTATAGCGGTCAAATCGATAAGAAGCCAAGCCCCAGCCTAAAGCGGCTTGTTCTGCACAAAGCAAAGCAAATTGATCTTGTAACTCATAGGAGCCGGCCGGCAACTGTTTAGGGCAATCGGCTAAACTCCACAAGCTATTTTGTGGATTGACCCCTACTAATACCTGCTTAATATGGCCTGTAGCATCAGGTATGCAACAAATTTGGCCAGGTTCAGCATTGAAGCTGACCGTTGCAAGCCACTGCTGGGTCAGAGCATCTTGTTGTTTTAGCCAAGCGCTATAATGAGCTTGATCAATCGGCAGCAATGCAATGGCTTTTACTGCATGGTCTGTAAGGAAAGAAGTAAACATAGTGAGTTCTCTTTAATTATATGGTTCGAAAGCTCATCTTGAGCCTGTTGCAGAAAGGCCCTTAATGGGCTACCTGTAACCAAGAGTTCAAGTAAGCTAAATCAGCCACCCCCAAGGTTCCTGCATCATACTTAAGCTGTAAAGCACTTAAAATATATTGATATTCGGCCTGGGAGAAATTTTGTTGGGCCTGATAAAGATTTTGCACGGCATTTAACACGCTAACAATGGTTTCATCGCCCACTTTATATTTAGCTTCAAATTCTTGTAAAGACAGTTGGTTTGCTAAAACAGACTGGCGATAGGCTGCAACCAAACTGATATTAGCCATGACACTTAAATAATCCTGCTTGGTTTGGCTAACGGTTTGCAGATAAAGGTTATCTTGAGTATCTTCAGAGGCCTCATACTGTTTGGCCGCTTGCAAAGATTGCGCAAACAATGAACCGCCCTGGAAAACTGTCCAGTTTAACTGCAAGCCAATTGTGGCTGCCTTTTGACTAAAGGTGGTAGTGACGATACTCGGCACATTACCTGAATAACGGGTCTGCCCATAAGTCCCCACTAATGAAACCGTTGGCAACTGACTGCCTACTTTAGTCGTCACATTTTTTAAAGCCGCTAAAGTGGTATAACGCTGAGCTTGCAAAGCCGCATTATTTTTTTCAGCTAAATTAATCCAATGTTGCACCACAGCAGGATGCGGGCTGACAAAAGGAAAACTGGATTTTAATGTCGCTAAATTAGATTCACGCTGATTGGTTAACTCATCCAAAACTTCATAGGCATTTTGTAAAGCGTTTTCATTTTGCAACTTAGTCGCATAAGCCTGGTCATATTCGGCTTCAGCTTGTTTTAAATCGGTATCAGTTGCTAAGCCCACCTCAAATTTCTGCTTAGTTTGCTTAAGGGTTTTATCCAAAAAATTTACCTGAGCAATAGAAAAATCAAGGTTGTCCTGAGCTTCTAAAATATTAAAATAATCAGTCGCTACAGTTAAAATAAACTGTTGTTGCTGTGAAGTGTAAGTAGCTGATTGGGCTTGCGCAGTGGCTTTGGCATTTTGCAGGCTGCCTACTTTATTCAAATTGAGCAATTGCTGAGAGAGCTGTAGCTGATAATTCTGAGTTTGGAAACTGCTGCTGACTGCATAGTTCTTAACTTGGCTTTGCGAAGCATTAGCGGTAAAAACGAGCTGTGGCAATAAAGCAGATGCATTAATAGGAATCCCTTCTGCCGCCGCCATATTGGTAGCTGCATCGCTTTTTAAAATGGGCGCATTAGCAACAGCTTGCTGGTAAACTGTCATTAAGTCTACTGCAAAGGCATGCTGCATTGATAGGCAAGCCACCAAAGCAAGCGCTGTCCAGCGTTTCATATTGTCCCTTTTATATTACTAACAATTAGGTTCTGCGAATTGTAGCATTTGAAAGCCTTTCTGCCCAGTAAAATGCATTTTATGAATTCAATTGATAAACCTGCTGCAATCCGATTAAAACCAAATCAGGTTCTATTACATCAAATACCCCTGCCTTTTCAAATAAGCGAGAAAAACCTCCCGTGCCCACTACTAACACTTTTTGACCGGAAAATTCGTTCTGTTTCACTTGATTGACCACTTCTTTTACCATGCCCAAAGCACTGTAAAACAAGCCAGCTTGAATATATTGAATAGTGTTCTTGCCGATCATCACATCAGGCACTCTGATTTCAACAGTCGGCAGCTGGGCTGTTTGCTGTTCTAAAGCGGCCATTGACAATTTAAGACCTGGCGTAATCAAACCTCCCAAATATTCACGTTTTGCATTGATCACGCAACCGGTATTGGCCGTACCAAAATCAAATACCACCAGGTTTTGATTGGGATATAAATGAGTCGCCCCTACCGCATTAGCCAGTAAATCAGAGCCAAGTTTATCGGGGCTGTCCAGGCAAATTTTTAAACCGGTTTTAGCTGACTGGTCTAAAACCATCGGCCTTATATCGAAATATTTAATACAGGCAGAAGCTACTGAATGATTGATTTCGGGAACCACCGAAGACATTACAATATGTTTAACTTTTAACGGGTCAAAACCATTTTCTCTTAGGGCAGTTCGCAAAAAAATACCATATTCATCCGAAGAGGCCTGATCTTTTGAGGTCCTTCTAAATCGCAATAGAATTTTGTCGCCATCAAATAAACCAGCATAAACCTGAGTATTGCCAACATCCAGACATAAAAGCATGCTTACTCCTCAAAGTTAATATTGGCCCGATGCAGCTGGGCATAGATACCCTGACTTTGCATTAAGCTTATATGAGTGCCGGTTTCTTTAATTTGACCTTGTTCCATCACCACAATTAAATCTGACTGCTCAATAGTACTTAAGCGATGCGCCACAATTAAAGTAGTACGACCTTTCTTTAAAGTGTCTAAAGCCATTTGAATGGCCCTTTCCGATTCATTGTCTAAAGCCGAGGTGGCTTCATCCAAGATTAAAATAGGCGCATTTTTTAAAATGGCCCTGGCAATGGCCACTCTTTGCCTTTGCCCACCGGATAAATTAAGACCGTTTTCGCCTACCTGAGTGTCTAAGCCTTGAGGCAAAGCCTGAATGAAGTCCCAAGCATACGCCGCTTTACAGGCTGCTATCACCTCTTCACGACTGGCGTTGTTACGTATCCCAAAAGCAATATTGTGAAAAACACTGTTATCAAACAAGGTCACATGTTGCGAAACCAAAGCAATATGAGAGCGCAAATTGGGCAGCGCAAGCTCCTGGATATTGACTCCGTCCAAGCATATTTGCCCTTCGCTTGGTTGATAAAAACGGCCGATTAAGCTCATCAAGGTACTTTTGCCTGAACCACTTTTGCCGACAAATGCGACTGTTTGTCCCGCTGGAATTGAAAGATTGATATTTCTTAAAGCCCACTCGCTTTCAGGACGGTACTTAAAGCTGACCTGCTTAAACTCAAGCCCACCCTTAACCTGAGTGAGTACCTTGTTGCCTTGATTGATCTCCTCGGGCTCATCTAACAGCTCAAAAATGCTCTCAGCAGCCGTGACCCCTCTTGAAATGTTGTTATTGACCTGACTTAAATCTCTTACAGGCTTGAGAGCAGAACCCATCGCTGTAAAAAAAGCGATAAAGCTACCGGCTGAAATAATATGAGCATTGCGTCCCACTGAAAGATAAATCACTAAAGCCAACATCAATGAGCAAAGAAATTGAATGACCGGAGAGTTTAAAGCATTGGTGAAATTCATTTTCATTTCTTGAATGAAATTATAGGTCACTGCCTTATCAAAATGCGTGTTTTGCTGGTGCTCAGCCCCAAAAATTTTAACTTCTCGATAACCTACCACACTTTCTTCAGCCAGATGCACTACGTCTCCCATACCGTTTTGGATGCGACGAGACAGTTTTCTAAATCGGTTACTGACATATTTCACAAAAACAACGACTACCGGCAAAATTAAAAAGGTGATTAAGGTCAACTTCCAGCTGATCACAAACATCACGATAATAAGACCAATTAAAGTAAAGCCTTGCCGCACTACGGTAGTTAAAGTATCTCCTGTAGCCTGAGTCACCTGGTCGACATTGTAGGTGATTTTTGAAAGCAACTTACCAGAAGCAGATAAATCAAAATAACTCGCTGGCAACTTCATTAGTTTATGAAACATTTGTTGGCGAAAAGTTAATACAATTTTACGGCTGACATAGCCCATAAAATAAGTAGAAGCTACCCCAGCTGTGCCTCTTAGCAAAAACAGCCCCACCACCATAAAAGGCAGCATGGCTAAAAAATGCTGGTCTCCTGCTACAAAGCCATCATTGATGATGGGCTTAATTAAATAAGTAATATAGGAATCGACCGCTGCATAAGTGGTATTGCCGGCAAATGCGATAACAAGCGCTAACCACATGGGCTTAATATAGCCAAGCAAACGCTTATAAGTTTCTAATAATTTGGGATTTTCCATATTTAACCTAAGCTGCAAAAAATGCTGGCATTCTATCACATTCCGGCAAGAAATTCAGTATGATTGAGCGGATTTAATCAAAGGAGCACAATATGCCAACTGAAAAGCCAGCAAGCCAAACAGCGATTATCGTCTGGCAACCCTTACTGAAAATCTCAAAAGCGGTTGCAGTTGAAATGCCTGCTGAGGCACCTGATGTAATCATATTGCAAGATGGGCCATTAAAAGTTGCCACGCCAAAAGCGGCGGTCACACCTTTTGTTAGCACTCCTCCACGCCCGCCTCAAGGCCCAGCGCCAGACCGTTTTTAAGCAATCATGAAAAAATTCCTAAGTATTAATTAAGCTTCCATTCATTGCATAGAAAAATTAATATGTGCCTATCAAACAAGGAGAAACACCATGGCAGGAATTAAAATCGCTATTGATAGCCTTGATGCAGTTCTAACTCAATATGCAGCAAATCAATCTATATTCAGCTCAATGGCTCAAGCACTTTGCTGCAAAAAAGACCCCTTTATCAGAGAACTCGAAGACTTAGTAGAAAGATGCAACAGTAACAGCATTCATCCTGATCAATCTGTTATGTTTATCACGCTAACCGAAGAACAGAATTTAGATTTTCTCAAACTTTTATTAAGCGCTGAGAGCACAGTCAGCGGCCCTGCCAAAGTAGCTCACAAGCAATTGATAAGCTTATATAGCGAAAAACACTGGGCGCTTTTTAAAGAATTTGCAGATCAAACCGATGATGTGTTCAAAGCGATTATGCAAGACAATCATGATTTGATCTCTAAGACCAGGGCACTTATAGCAGAGGCGCAACGGCAAGCTCAAGAAGAAAAAGCAGCCCAAGCTCAACTAGCCGCTGCTTTTATTCGATTTAGACAAGGTAGTGACGGCATGCCTTCAGAGGCTGCTCACTCTTTACTGACAGAGGCCGCTACTGGAAAAGATAAGGCTTACGGCAACGATCGTTAATTAACGGGGAATATCTATGAATGGCAATAATGCTCAAACAGGTGAAGCTCAGGCTACAGAGGAAGTGCGTGCCTTAAGCTCTAACATAACGGTCCAATTTGATACCTGTAAAATGGATGAACATATAAAAAATCTTAGTGAATCGATCAGGAACATTTCAGTCATACGCACCCCAGAAATTAACTATCTTCCTATTTCTGTTTCAAACGACAGCAGAGTTACTCAATTTGTTCGAGAACTAACAGAGAGACAAGCTTTGGAAGCATTACTTAGCCCGATTAGCAAAAGCAGCCTTTTGTTTGGCGCAATGCTCAACAGCCCTATCGTGCCTACAGAGCCAGCGGCAGCGAGAGCAGAAGAAACAGCAGCAACAAGCAAACTATACGTTGATGCTGAAGGCGGGATCCATTTTACACCTGAACCCGGCAACCAGTAACTAAGCCCCCAGCTTTTTCCATTGCTTGGCTTCATCCAAATAGATGGGCAAAGCTTGCTCTGGTTTTAATGTTTGCCCCTTAGCATAATAAAATTCTGCCAAAGGCAGCATATCCATTGCGTTTGGCAGAACATCAATTTTTGCAAATCCAGGCATAAGGCTTATTTGATCTATTGGCTGAATGGAATCAGGCTGAATAGGCAACATCAAAGCTTGGTTTTCTTGATATAAGCCAACATAAGCTTGCTGCATTCTGGCATCGACTATCACTTGAGCTTGTTTAACAGCCTGCTCTCTTAAAGCAGTTTGCGCCATAATCTGTAAACTGGATAAGCGAATGACAGGCTTTTTTGCAGCAAAGCTCAAACCTTGAGCGATGGCAACGGCAATTCTCACCCCGACAAAGCTTCCAGGGCCTGCACCAAATGCAATGCCATCTAACTCGCTAAACTGAATACTGGCTTGCTGCATGACTGAGTCAATCATCGTTAACAACAATTCATTATGACGACGGGCCTCAACAACATGCTCGGAATAAAACTTTCCATTAACCTGTAAAGCCACCGTGCAACTGTCTGTTGAGCTATCAAGAGCTAATAGTGTCGGCTTCATATCAACTTGCCGTCCAAGCTGGAATCGCCGCGCCACTTGGATAGAGCTGTGCAGTGACTTTAATGACTTCAGGCGAATGCATCACTGCAACGAGCTTTTGAAGCAGCGGGTTGTTCTGGTCTTGAGTTCTCACCACAATTATATTGGCATAGGGTGCGCTGGCATCTTCTTTAAATAAGGCCTGAGTTAAATTTAAGCCGGACGGGGCCACGTAGTCATTGGTAATTGCGGCCAAATCCACATCAGGCAAAGCTCTTGGAATACTAGCGGCGTCTAAAGCCTTAAGCTGTATATTTTTAGGATTGCTAATCACATCACTTGGCGTGCCGAACAAACCTGCTGTTGGATTCAGTTTAATCAAACCGGCCTTTTGCAGCAGCAATAAAGCCCTGCCTTCATTGCTAGGGTCATTAGGAATCGCTACGATAGCTCCATATGGCAAGGCGTTAAGATTATTATATTTTTTAGAGAACAGGCCCATTGGGTAAACAAAGGTTTTGGCAATCCAGGCAATCTGATAATGCCTTTGAGCGATTTGGTTATTTAAATAGGGAATAGTTTGGAAAATATTGGCATCAATATTGCCAAAATTAAGGGCCGTATTAGGCAAAATATAGTCATCAAAAGTCACAAGCTGTAGGTTTAAATTATACTGCTTGGCCGCAACTTGCTGCGCCACCTGCATCACCTGCTCTTCTGTACCTGACATAATTCCTACTTTTAAACTGTCTTGTTTAGGTGCAGCAAAATAGGAATAAGACCAAGCGAATATACAGCACAACCACAAAACTATACTCAAGACAGCAAAGCCTCTTAAGCTTCGGAGTTTGGCCGAATAATCTCCCAGCATTTGCACCATTTGTACCAAAATAACAAGAATGACAACGGTTTCCAGCATCACTATCACATCAAAACGTTGATAGCCATAGCGGATAGCCAAATCTCCTAATCCTCCTCCGCCTACTGCCCCAGCCATCGCCGAATAACTGATTAAGCTGATAATGGTCAAAGTCGCTCCGGAAATCAGGCTTGGCAAAGCCTCTGGAACCAGCACTTTAAAAATAATTTGCCAGGGAGTAGCCCCCATCGCTTCAGCAGCCTCAATTAAACCGAGGTCCACTTCAGACAGCGCAGTTTCGGCAATTCTGGCAAAAAAGGGAATGGCCGCTAAAGTTAAAGGCACAATAGCGGCATTGCTACCGATTGTGCTGCCCACCAAAAGCCTGGTTAAGGGAATAATGCCAATCATCAAAATTACAAAAGGCACCGAGCGAGTGATATTCACTATGCTTCCCAACACTTTATTTAAGGAAGGAGAAGCTAATAATTGATTAGGGCGAGTGATAAATAAAGCCACCCCAAGCCCCAAGCCTAAAATAAGGCTTAAAAAACTTGAGATAAACACCATATAAATGGTTTGCCATAAAGCTAGATACAGATCGGAATTAATGAGTTGAGACATAGCCTAATACCTCCACCTGTATATTTTGAGATTTAATAAATTCAAGGCTATGCTCGATAGCTCCTGGAGTGCCCCATAGCTCACAAATGGTCATACCTACCGGAGAATGCCCAACCATTTCTAAGTTGGCCTGCAAAATATTGGTGGTCACGTTAAAGCGTGTCATTAAACTGACCACAATAGGCTCCTCTGCTTTTTCCCCCAAAAAGGTCAATTTAACAATAGGCCTTGAATTAGGGAAAACCTGGGCCTGCAACCTTTCTCTTAAGCTTTCCGGCAATTGAATATGCAAAGCAGACTGAGTAAATTTTTTAGCTACCTCAGATTTTGGCCTTGCAAATAGTTGCAATACCGGGGCTTCTTCAATCAGCCCTCCCTGATCTAAAATGCCTGCCCTGTCACAAATGCTTTTGATAACATCCATTTCGTGGGTAATCAGTAAAATGGTCAGATTAAGCTCTTGGTTTATTTTTTTAAGCAAATTTAAAATTGAGCGAGTCGTTTCAGGGTCTAAAGCGGAAGTCGCTTCATCGCTTAATAAAACTTTGGGAGAAGTTGCCAAAGCTCTGGCTATTGCCACCCTTTGCTTTTGCCCACCGCTTAGCTGATGCGGATAGTGGTTTTTATGAGAAGCCAAACCCGTTAACTCCAACAAAGCATTGACCCTTTTAGCGATATAAGGCTTACCAATGCTGATTAATTCTAAAGGCAAGGCTACATTGTCATAGACTGTTCGGGAATGTAATAAGTTGAAATGCTGGAAAATCATGCCGATGGAATGCCGCTTTTCACGCAGAGCAGCCGGATTGAGCTTTAATAAATCTACTCCATCCACGATGACTTCACCGCTATCTGGCCTTTCCAATAAATTAACGCAGCGGATCAATGTGCTTTTTCCAGCCCCAGACCTGCCAATAATGCCATAAATTTCGCCTTTGGCGACCTTCAGGTTAATGTCTTTTAAAGCATGAAACTTAGCCAGTTTGCTATGATAAGATTTATTAACCGCCTTAAGCTCTATCATTTATCTCCCTTAGGCTTCTAGCTCAGCCATGGCATTAAAATGCCGCTTGGAATCCCGCACAAAAAACAATAAAACGATGGCAATCAATAAATAAACCGGCAGTAAAGACAGTGCTGTTTGATAGTCCTTTAAAGAAAAATAATGCACGCCATTTACTATTTTTCCGCTCCATTGCCAGTCTAAAACTTTGCCGACTAAAGGCTCAGAAAAGGAACCCAATATCCCGTCTCCTGAATTGATTAAGGCAATGACTGTAGCCGCTAATGCAATCGGGTTGCTTTCTTTTCCGACTGCAAAAGCCAGCATGAAAGCGCTCACTCCAAAACCAAATACAAACAATAAAATACCGACCATCCAGTAGGATAAAGCAGAGCAATAAATGACTAAGCACAAAGCCGCTAGGGCCAGAAGATTGCCAAGCAGCATGATTTGCATTCTTTTACCAAGACGGTCTGAAATCAGCCCAAGTATCGGCCCACCAAAAGCCAAACCCAAAAAGCTTAATGAAACCAAACTAGCCGCCTGAGTTTGTGAAATAGTATAGCTTTCCTGTAAAAAAGGGTTGCCCCACAAGCCCCCAAACACTGCAACCGGGGTAAATGAAAGCCCGCTGTAAAAAGTCAGCAGCCAGTTTTGCTTGCTTTTTAATACTTCAGCAACGGCCCGCAAACTGATGCCATGCTTAGTTTGCTGCGATGCAGCTGACGGCCCAAAAAAAGACTGATCTCTTACTACAACAAAAAACAGCACGGCCAAAAGAATGCCTGCAATACCACAACCTGTTAGGCAAGCCCGCCAGCCATAAGATTGGACTACAAAAGATAAAGGCGCTTCTCCAAACACCGCCCCTAGCATTGCAGCAGTTGCTAAAAGCCCGCTGATAAAGGCAAACTGCTTAGGCTTAAACCAAACAGCAGTCGTTTTTAAATAGCAGACTGTTGCAAAAGCCGCGCCAAAGCCCATCATAGCACGATATAATCCTGCTAAAAGCAAAGAATGAGTATCGGCAAATAAACAAGCCCCCAAGCCGCTGATCAAAATGGCCAAGCTGCTTAACAAGCGAACGCTGTATTTGTCTAATAAAATCCCAACAAACAATTGAGTAATAAAATAAGCATAGAAAAAGGTCGCTGCTAGGTTACCTAGCCCAACTCCATTAACCTGAAACTCCCGCATAAGCTGATGAGTCATGATGCTGGGGGAAACTTGTAGGACATATTTGTAAAAAAGAAAAGCAGCGCAGAGCATCACGATTAATATCGGATACGCCGCATATGCGGTAAAATGCTTTTTAGGCAATTGCCCTGTCATCTATAAGTCCCTAAGCCTGCACACAAAATGTATAGTGTATAATTTTGCCGCTGGCTTAGCAATTTATTAAGGCATAAAAAAGCCCTCAGCTGAGGGCTTTAAACAACTTAAGTTATTACAATGCTGCTTGCGGGGACTGTTCTAAAGCAATGCCCAAAACTTTTGCCAAGGTAAAATTACCAAATATTGGACAAGCTTCTTGTTTTAAGTAACAGTTCACCTCTCCGGATTTTCCTACAAGTAACTTTTGATTGACGACCACCACGTTATTCAATGACTGAGGTAATTGCTCAGCTGCTGCCGTTTTTCCTTCACAAAAACTTTCTGTGGCATTCCATCCGTCCGGACATGCTTTTGAAACCTGTGAAAAGTCACAGAACGGCGTAACATCTCCAGAACCTGTTGCTTTAAATCCTATTCCAGAAGTAGTAAAGGACTTACCTAAAGTTACCTTTTCCATTAACGGCACGCCTGTCACTGTTCCATTCACGCAATCTCCAGAAGGAGCAGGCGTCTCATAGTTATCTTGGGTAGCTAGCAAAGTATTATTGGCAGAAGTTTCACCATTTAATGCGGAAACACTTATTGCCAAGGTATCGTTGCCGTAACAAATTGAGCTAAAGTTAGCCAGGGTTTGGTTAGCCATCCCTTCGGAAGTAATATTCAGGATGGGTAAAGTGCCGTTAGCTTGATGCGAACCCAGCACTAATGTTTGGTTGCCGACCGCCATGCTACAATTAGCGGCAGAAGGATCAATCGCAGTAAATGTAGCGGTAAAGCCAAGAGTATAGCCGAGGGTATCATTGCCCCCGACAAGACCTGTGCCGTTAAAAAGATTAACAGCTTCTCCGTCGTTACTGCTCACATAAGTATGATTTGCCCCTACAAAACCGAACGAATCTTGCGCTAAAGCACTTTTAGTTACAGCAGCACAAGCAGCAACTGTTGCAATAACAGCTTTTTTTATGGAAAAACCTTGCATATTTTATCTCCCGTTTTATTATGTTCCGTTGGCTCGCTAAACCTATAGCAGCATATCAAATACTCGAAAGCTTGCTCAAGGCGCAGCCTGATCAAATTTCGAGCTACCCAAGGTTTCTGAACTGCGGGCTTTTCTACAATGAAATTTCCCAGCTAGTCCGCTTTCCTCCTGCAATAGCGAAAAGCTTCCAAAAACCCCTTGATACTTATCGCCAATATTTTTGATAACAACCCCATAAGCTTGTTCTGATTTGGCAACTATATAGGTTTGACCTTCCACGCAACTTATATTGCCTGGATTTACCTCACAACTTGGATCAGCATCAAACTGCAGTTTTAATTTAGGGCTAAATGTGCAATACATTTGCTCATTATAATCAGGCGCACCTAAGTAATGCGTGGCGTTGGGAAAGCCAGAACCAGCTGTTGCTAATAAAGGCAAATACGCTCCTTTTTGTAAAATCTGTTGCTCAGCTACATCGTGGTCCAAACGGCCCAATTCAAAACCTAGAATACAACTATCAGCCGGTGCTCCGGTATATAAGGTCGTGATATCGGCAAATTCGGAAGGATGCGGGTCTTGGGTAACATCAATAAATGCCTGCTTTTTTGCAAGCAACTGACTTTGTACCACAGCAGCGATAGCTAACAAATAGCCTGTTACATAGGTGAGTTTCATAAGGTCCCTTTCTCTGGTTAAATGAACTAGAACATAGCAAATTTCATTTAAAATAAATAGGGGTGCACTAAAGCTTATGCAAAATGGCTGCAATTTGTTCTTGCACTTTCGCTATAGATTGGCTGGCATCGACAATCCGATAGCGAGAAGACTGCTTGGCCCTTGTTAAATAAGCGGCCCTGACTCTTTCAAAAAAATGTAAATCTTCTTGTTCGATTCGGTCTAAATGACCACGAGCTGTAGCCCTTTGCATTCCAATTTCCACAGGCAAATCAAAGTACAAAGTTAAATCAGGCTGAAAATCATCGTGCACCCATTGTTCCAAAGTACGAATTCTCTCAAAAGAGATCCCTCTTCCCCCGCCTTGATAAGCATAGGTGGAATCGGTAAACCTTGAGCAGAGCACCCATTGACCTTTTGCAATAGCGGGTTTAATCAGTTCAGCTAAATGTTGAGCCCGAGCAGCAAACATTAATAAAAGCTCGGTATCCACAGCTACTTTTTCTGCTGAAGACTCTAACAACAGATCACGAATTTTTTCAGCATAAGGCGTACCACCAGGTTCCCGGGTCACAACAAGCTCGATGCCCTTATTTTCGAGATAGGACCGAATAAAGTCTAAAGAGGTGGTTTTACCTACCCCTTCTCCGCCTTCCAATGTAATAAATTTACCTGAGCGCATCTTAAAGCTTCTTAAAGATGACTGTACCGTTAGTGCCGCCAAAGCCAAATGAGTTGGACAAAGCTACATTGATTTTGCGCTTTTTAGCAACATTGGGAACATAGTCCAAATTACAGCCTTCATCCACATTTTCAAGGTTAATGGTAGGAGGCGCGATTTGGTCTCTAATCGCCAGCACACAAAATATAGCTTCTAAAGCGCCTGCTGCGCCTAAAGCATGCCCCACCATGGATTTAGTTGAGCTCATCGATACATTTTTAGCGTGTTCTCCTAAAAACTTCTCAACAGTTTGGCTTTCCACTGTATCTCCTGCAGGAGTTGAAGTTCCATGTGCGTTAATATAGTCGATATCAGAAGGTTTAATTCCCGCATCTTCGACTGCATTCACCATAGAATAGTAACTTCCTACACCATCAGGCAACGTCATGTGGTAAGCATCTTCGCTCATGCCAAACCCAATGAGTTCACAATAGATTTTAGCACCGCGCTTTTTAGCATGTTCATATTCTTCCAGAACAACTACGCCTGCACCATCTCCCAATACAAAGCCATCACGGTCTTTATCCCAAGGACGGCTAGCTTTTTCAGGAGCATCATTGCGACGAGATAAAGCGCGAGCAGCAGCAAAGCCGCCGATTCCAAGCTCACAGCTAGCCTTTTCAGCGCCTCCTGCTACCATTACATCGGCATCACCGTAAGCAATGGTACGAGCAGCGTAGCCAATATTATGAGTTCCGGTAGTACAAGCGGTAACAATGGCAATATTAGGACCTTTTAAACCAAATTTGATGGCAACCTGCCCGGAAATCATATTGATAATGGCTGAAGGAATAAAAAAGGGAGAAATCTTTTTAGGTCCGCCTTGAGACATTTCAATGGCAGTTTGCTGAATAGTGGTTAATCCGCCAATCCCAGAACCAATTGCCACTCCAATTCTTCTCGCATTTTCTTCGCTAACAGCAATACCTGCATCGGCCCATGCTTCACATGCAGCAGCTACACCATACTGTAAGCTGATATCCATTTTTTTAACGTCTTTTACCGGAATAAACTTGGTAGGGTCAAAACCTTCGACAGTTCCTGCAAACTTCACTGCAAATTCTGTGGTATCAAATTCGCTAATAGGGCGAATACCGCTTTTACCGGCCAAGATCCCTTCCCAGGTAGAAGGAACATCAAGACCAAGCGGGGAAATAATGCCCAATCCCGTTACTACTACGCGCCTTCTATTCATGCTATCTCCTTATAAAAAAAGGCCGGTTCTCGTTACCGATAAACCAGCCTTTAGATGATTCTGTAGACAATAAATTACTTGGAATGACTCTTAATGTAGTCAGTGATTTGTTGAACAGTAGTAATTTTTTCAGCATCTTCGTCTGGAATTTCAGTTTCAAATTCTTCTTCCAAAGCCATCACTAATTCTACGGTATCAAGTGAATCTGCGCCCAAATCATCAACTAGTGAAGCATTTGGAGTGACATCTTCTTCTTTAACGCCCAATTGTTCAACGATTATTTTTTTAACGCGGGCTTCGATTGTATTGCTCATCTAGTTATCCTCTTAATTAATGATTCAAAAAAGCTTATCGTGCTAGTTTATTCAAATTTCCGGATGTTTCAAGAAAAACTTTTTTCTTTTGCTCAATTTTCAAACAATTTGTCAATATATCTGCCAATCTGTATCTTATTTTAATCGATTTAATACATACCGCCATTGACGTGAATAGCTTCACCGGTAATATAGGACGCCTGCTCTGAAGCTAAAAAACCCACCAAAGATGCAATATCTTCTGGTTTCCCCATTCTCTTTAAGGGAATCATATCTAACAAGGCTTGTTTATGGTTATCCGGCAGACCTGAAGTCATATCCGTATCGATAAAGCCCGGGGCAACCACGTTAACCGTAATGCCACGCGAGCCTATTTCACGAGCCAAAGCTTTTGAAAATCCTATTACCCCGGCTTTTGCCGCACAATAATTGGCTTGGCCAGGATTTCCCATACTGCCCACGACTGAGCCGATAGTGATAATGCGTCCCCAGCGTGCTTGCATCATTGGGCGCAAACAAGCTTTGCTTAGACGAAAGACTCCTGACAAATTGGTATCAATTACCGTCTGCCATTCTTCATCTGACATTCTCATCATTAAATTGTCTCGAGTAATACCCGCATTATTAACCAAAATATTGGGCATACCCACTTTATCTTTAATTTGCTCAAAAAAACTTTCAATCATTTCTGGCGAGGCCACATCTAAAACCCTGCCTTCACCTTTTAAATCTGCGCTCTGAAGAGCTTGGCTAATCTTTTCAGCCCCAGATTCACTGGTGGCTGTGCCAATCACATAGATACCATGCTTAGCTAGCTCAAACATAACCGCCTGGCCAATACCTCGACTTGCGCCTGTCACTAGAGCAATTTTTTGGTTTTCTGACATAATTCCTCCAAGCGCTTTAATTTTTAACCAATTGCAACGCGGCTTCTAAGCCGCTTAAGTCATCAATTGCAATGAAGCTACCTTCACTCACTATTCTTTTATTAAGCCCCGACAACACTTTGCCTGGACCGCATTCAATGAAAGTTCGGCAAGATTCTTGATGCAGCTTTTGCACGCTTTTCACCCATTGAACTGGGCTGAATAATTGTTTTACCAAGGCAGATCTTATTTCTTCAGATGATAAATGAATATTAGCATCAACGTTTTGTACCACTGGAATTTTAGGGGTCTGAATGGAAACCTGCTCTAAAGCCTGCGCCAAATTTTCTGCAGCCGGTCGCATTAGTTCACAATGCGAAGGAACGCTAACGGGTAAAAGCAACGCTTTTTTGGCCCCTAAAGCTTTTGCGGTTTCAATCGCACGAGTCACTGCATTGCGTTTGCCTGCAATCACAACTTGGCCAGGTGCATTAAAATTAACGGCTGAGACGACTTCATCTTGCGCAGCTTGTTTGCAAGCTTCAATCACCCCTTGATCATCTAATCCTAAAACAGCAGCCATGGCACCTTGGCCTGAAGGCACTGCAGTTTGCATTAATTGACCACGCAAACGCACTAAACGTAAGGCATCAGCAAAACCAATGGATTCAGCACAAACCAAGGCTGAGTATTCGCCCAAGCTATGGCCAGCCATCAGATCAGGTTTGATCTCAGTGTTTTCCTGCCATATTCTCCAAATTGCGATACTGGCCGCTAAAACGGCTGGTTGAGTATATTCAGTTTGATTCAGCTTAGTTTCATCTTGCTGGATAAGTTCCCACAGATCATAACCTAGAGCTTGTTTAGCTTCTTCAAAAGTTGATTTCACTACAGGAAACTGTGCTGCTAATTCACTTAGCATACCCAGCTTTTGTGAGCCCTGCCCTGGAAACAAAAAGGCAATTTTTTCCATGTTTATCACCTAACTATTATTTTATTAATAACGTATTAAAGCTGCGCCCCAAACGAAGCCAGCCCCAAATGCTTCTAACAACAAAAGTTCACCGCGTTTTATTTTATTTTGCTCAATGGCATAAGCCAAAGCTAAAGGAATAGAAGCTGCCGAAGTATTTCCCTGAGTAGGCAAAGTTAATATGACTTTATCCATAGAAAGCCCTAAATTTTTAGCAGTGGCTGCGATAATTCTTTCATTGGCTTGGTGAGGAACTAACCAGTCAATGGCAGACTTGTCTAAACCTTGTTTCTCTAATACTTCCAAAACCACCTGTTCTAGCATCGTTACGGCGTAGCGAAACACCTTATTGCCCTGCATGGTCAACTTAGCTTCTAATTTTTCCCCTGCAAAAGCTTGGTCGGGCAGGTGATTAGGAATATGCAGCAATTCTTTATGCTGGCCATCTGCATGAATATAGCTACCTAAAATTCCAGGCTGGTCTGATGCGCTTAATACCACCGCTCCAGCGCCATCTCCAAACAAGACACAGGTGCTGCGATCTTGCCAGTTAATCACACGGGACATGCGTTCACTGCCAATAATTAAAACATGCTTAACTGTGCCCGCTAAGAAAAACTGATGAACAATACTTAAAGCATAAATAAAGCCACTGCAGGCTGCATTGACATCAAAGGCAGGACAACCTGCCACTCCAAGTTTATGCTGCACTTCGCAAGCTGTGCTTGGCATGATGCTGTCAGGAGTGGAAGTAGCGACAATAATGAGATCAAGATCTTTAGGGTCAAGCTTAGCTTCAGCCAAAGCTTTTTTTGCTGCCTGCTCTGCCATAAACACATTGGTTTCATTTTCACTGGCAATATGGCGAGAAATAATTCCTACTCGTTGGCGGATCCAGTCATCAGAAGTATCCACCCACTTCGCAATTTCTTGATTAGTTAAAACTTGTTTAGGCAAATAATAGCCTGTCCCTGCTATCTTAGCCGGCATTAGTTGTTCCTGTAATATTGGTCTGCCCTAATAGCGCTTCCACTTGGGCATGAATTTGGCTAGGGATGTTTTTTTCAACTTCAGCCAGCGCTTCAGTAATGGCAGTGGAGAAAGCTAAAGCATCGGCCCCGCCGTGGCTTTTGACTACAATGCCTTTAAGCCCAAGAAAGCTAGCGCCATTATAACGACGCATATCAAGGTTTTTCTTAATTCTAAGCAAAGCAGGGAAAGCCAAAATAGCGCATATTTTCATTAGCAAATTGCTTCTGAATGCGTCTTTCACCATGTAAGAAATAAATTTAGCTGTGCCCTCAGCAGTTTTCAGTGCAATGTTGCCGATAAAGCCATCGCAAACAATGACATCAGCCTTATCTGTAAAAATATCATTGCCTTCTACAAAGCCGCAGTAATTTAAATAACGGCAGTTAGCAATAAGCTTGGCTGCCTCTTTAATGCTTTCCAGGCCTTTGATTTCTTCTTCGCCTATGTTCAATAAAGCGACTCTGGGCTGAGGCACGTTATCGATTAAGGCCTTTCTAACTGAGGCCATAATGGCAAATTGGAACAAATGTTCTGCTGTACAATCCACATTTGCGCCTAAATCTAACATATGGACTGCTGTCCTTTCGCCTGTCTTGTGATTAACTCCAGGCATTGCGTAAACAATGGCTGGGCGATCAATTCCGGGCAGAGTTTTTAAAACAAATCGTGAAGTGGCCATTAAAGCCCCGGTATTGCCGGCGCTAACACATGCCTGTGCCTTAGCTTCTTTTACCAGATTAATCGCAACTCGCATCGAGGAATCTTTTTTATTACGAAGCGCATGAGAAGGCAATTCATCCATTTCCACTACTTCGGAAGCATGATGAATGCTGACTCGGGGATGCTCGGCAAGCTTATACTTACTCAGAGCTCGCGCCATTAGGGCTTACATGATGGCGAAGATGGGTTTCACCAGAAGTTTGTTCAACTGAAAGGCTTGGGCCAGTCAAAGCGTCATGTGAACGACGCATATCACGTCTAGAACGTGATTTTTTATTCTGTTGTACTGCCATGTTTATCTCCTTAATTACTTCAATTTTTTTAATATTGCAAAAGGTTTATGGGTAGCCTGTTCTTTTTCAGGCTTTGAGTCAGCCAGCAATTTTGTTGCCGGGCAATCTGCTTCATCATGCATAGGCACAACGGGCAAGCTCAATAATAATTCTTCTTCTAATATCTCTTTTGGAGATATTGTTAGCTCTTCAGATAAAGGCCAAGCCTCATATCTTTCAGGCAACTTACTTACCTGAGCCTCATCTGTAACGGGGCTCAATTCAGTATAAAGCCTAACCTCATACAAAAAAGCCTGCAAACAACGCTGACAGATTAATGGCAACGCAGCCTCAGCTCTTACTCCAATGACTACAAACCCTTCCTCGTCTATCTTAAAGCCCAGCTTGTACTTAGCCTCAGCTTTATCATGTGCCAAAGCCTCTGCTAGCCTGGGCATTGCTGAAAGAGCCAAAACCCCGGTGAATTCCCGGCCCGCTCTTGCAAAGCTTGCTGGGTCAATTTTAGCTGGTAGTCCAAGTTTAGTCATAGCCGGGCAATGGTATAGAGAAATCAGGGAAATGTCAATGAACCCGCTGCCTTTATCTTAAGCAGCTTAGCGGGGAGCAAAGTCATCCTTGTCGAGCTTAGACAGTCCAGATCGATCAAGCTCAGTGCTTAAATCCTGTAATGTCTTAGAAGCTTGAGCAAATGTACCTGCTGCTATGCCTACTCCTTTATTTAAAGCTGAGGCTAATTGCTGAGTATCTGTCCGCATATTATTTAAATTTTCATGGATATCAAGCGCTAAGCTGCCAGCAACCCCTTCCCTGTTTATAGTTGCCTCAGCCTCATTCAAAGCTTCAGCTAAATGCTTAGCCTGATCTGGGCTTAAATCGGTTAATTGGACCTCAGGTTCCCTAACCTGGCTCATAACAGGAGCCTGGTATAAGTCAGCGCTTGCTGAGTCACGCGCAGCCAGCGCTTCAAGCTCGTCCATAATTTTTTGAGCCGCTTGTTCACCTAACATAGTAGGTGCAGGCTCTCTAAACGCAGTGAACTCGGGTTCGCTTGGCATGGCAAGCTTTGCATAAGAAGCTGGGCTACCGTCGGTGACGATTTGCTCTGAGGCTTTAGGGCCTAAAATATTGGGAGCCGTGCCTATTAAAACAGAGCTACTTGGGCTTACTGCATTTTCTGTGGCTTTAGCCTTGCTAAATAAGCTTGAAATAGCGCTGAATGTCGATTTTACTGCCTCACTAATGGCACTGGCTATTTTGGAAAAAAGGGACTGTTGCACAGGAGCGGATTTCACTTGGGGGGCTTTAGCGATGACTGCCTGAGCCATAGTGTTTAGAGCTTGTGCCTTAGCCACAGTCGCTTGCATATTCGTTATGACTTTATCTCTTTTTACGCTAGTTTGAGCAGCAAACTGTTTAGGAAATTCGCTTAGCTTTTGTTTATAATAGGCGCGGTTTTCTGGGGAAAATGTTTGGACTAGCATTTGATGTTTTTTAAAAAAGTTATTCATAAGACTAAATGAATAAGCGCCGTTCATGCTTTTTTTGAGGTCCTGAAAAGCCATATCAATAAAAGGTTTTTGCTGTTGCGGATTGATTTTTTTAAGTCCCGACTTGCCTTGCATAGCGCCTCTCTTTTGCTTCCCTGCAAATTTAATAGTTATTATATACTATTATAGTCGGATTTTACATATTTTTTTATAATTTTATGTCTCAGCAAGGCTTTCTAATAGCTTAACCTCATCCCATATTGCAACACCCAGTTCCTGAGCCTTTTCCAGCTTGGACCCTGCATTTTCTCCCGCTACCAGCACATCGGTATTTTTCGAAACCGAGCCGGCCACTTTGGCCCCGAATGCCTGTAATCTTGCCTTAGCTTCATCTCGAGACAGGCTGCTTAAAGTCCCAGTTAACACAAAGGTTTTCCCTGAGAATTTGCCTTCTTTAGCGAGCGGAGTTTCATTTGGCCAGTTAACACCCAAGCCTTTTAAAACTTGAATTTCCTCAAGGTTTTGCTGACTTTGAAAATAATGATAAATGTGACCAGCCACCACCGGGCCTACATCTTGGACATTTTGCAAACTTTCAACATTAGCCGCCATAATGGCCTCTAACGAGCCAAAGTGCTGGGCCAAGGTTTGCGCAGTCACCTGGCCTACATCAGAAATACCCAAAGCAAATAAAAACCGAGACAGCGAGGTGTTTTTGTTTTTATTAAGTTGCATAATCAAGTTTTCTGCTGATTTTTGTCCTAACCTGTCCAGCTCTGCCAACTGCGTCACCGTCAACTGATATAAGTCTGCCGGGCTTTTTACCAAACCATCATCCACTAACTGATCAATAATTTTCTTACCCAGACCATCAATGTTCATAGCATTGCGGGACGCAAAATGCCATAGACTTTCTTTGCGCTGAGCAGGACAGTTCCAGCCCGCAGGACAAATAACAGCGACCTCACCCTCTTCCTCCAACAGATCAGTTTGGCAAGAAGGACAATGTTTTGGCATTTGCACTGATCTTACAGTAGAAAGACGTTTTTCTTTTACTACCCTCACCACTTCTGGAATCACATCTCCGGCCCGGCGAATAATTACAAAATCACCTTCACGAATATCTTTTCTTAGTATTTCATCTTTATTGTGCAAAGTAGCATTACTGACGGTTACTCCCCCGACTAACACAGGGACAAGCCTTGCCACTGGGGTTACGGCGCCAGTCCTGCCAACTTGAAACTCGACTTTTTCCAGCAAAGTTTCCACTTCTTGAGCCGGAAATTTATGGGCAACTGCCCAGCGTGGCGCCCTTGAAATAAAGCCCAATTCTCGCTGCAAAGCCAAATCATTAACCTTATAAACCACCCCATCTATTTCAAAGGGCAGCTGTTGTCGAATAGAAGCGATTTCCTGATAAAAACCAAAGCAGCCCTCAAGACCCAAAACGACCCTTTGTTGCTCTGAAATTATAAATCCGCATTGCCTTAAATAGCGCAGAATGTCACTATGCTTATTAGGTAAATTTCCACCTTCTACCCTGCCAACTCCGTACGCAAAAAAGCTTAAAGGCCTGCTAGCGGTAATAGCCGGATCAAGCTGTCGCAAACTTCCCGCCGCTGCATTTCTTGGGTTAGCAAAAACCTTCTCTGCTTTTTCCTTTGCGGCTTGGTTGAAGGCTTCAAATCCCTTAATCGGCATATAAACTTCGCCACGCACCTCTAAAATATTAGGGGGATTGGGCAGAGCTAATTGATGAGGAATTGCTTTAATTGCCTTGGCATTGGCCGTAACGTTCTCGCCTCTTAGTCCATCTCCTCGAGTTGCAGCTTGTACTAAACGCCCGTTTTCATAACGCAGGCTGATGGCTAAGCCATCAATTTTAGGCTCGGCATTAAACTCAATTTCGGTCTGAATATTGAGGCGTTCACAAATCCGCTCGATAAATTTCTCAAGGTCTTCTTTACTAAAAGCATTAGCCAAAGACAGCATTGGCAAATCATGCACAATGGTTTCAAAAGCAGCTAATGGCTCGCTTCCGACCTTTTGAGAAGGAGAATCAGGTCTCACTAAATCAGGATAAGTTTGCTCGATATTAAGCAATTCCTGATACAGTGCATCGTAAACTAAATCAGAAACAGTGGGGGCATCTAAACTATGGTATTGATAGCTATATTCACGTAATTTAGCCTTAAGCTCTTCAAGTCGCTGAGCAGCCTCCTCACGCGAAATCATTATTAGCTTTCCTAAGGTTTTCTATAGTTTTAATATGTAGCTTATATTCATTGATGCCTGCCTGAGTAAGCCTTTGGCGGTTTTGATCGAGCACATCCCCACCCAATTCTTCGGCAACATTGCTGACCATTTCCAGCATTTTTGCAAAAACTTGGTTAGGTTTGCTTACCGCGGATAAGTCCAAGATAAAGCTTAAACCTGGCGTGCTAAAGCTATGAATAGATTCCAAATCAAAAGTACCCGGGTTAACAGCTGAGGCCACAAAAAACTTTAGCTCATCGTTTTCTTTCAATTGAAAAACCCGCTTATCCGTTAAAGTCAAACCTTGGGCTTTTAAGGTATTGACTAAAGTTTGGCCCTGATATTGAGTTGAGCGAGGGGCCATAACATACAAAACAATTGCGCCCATATTAGGGGATCTTGGCAATCTTCGCTGCAAACTTTCCTTTACCGCCTGGCGCCAAGAACTTATCCCTTCTTCTGAAAAACTAATTTGGGCCTGATGAGGCTCGCCGTTACTGGCAGCTAAAGCGGCTTCCCCTGCTTCTGCAATGGCTTCGGCTATAGCAAGCTCCTGCTCACTGGGTTCAAGTGAAATGTCTTCTACTTCATAGGAAATTTCTTTAGATTTTGCCGCTGAATTGATTTTAGAAATCACAATAGACCCAGGCAATTCTGAGCTGACTTCTTCGCTTACTGAATTCACAGCAGCTTGAGGGGCTTCTGCTATAAATTGTTTAACTAAACTTTTTTTTCTACCCAAGGCACTTAATAAGCCTAAAGTTAAAATAAATAAAACAGCTACTAGGCCTAAAATAGGAAGTAAGTCTTGATATTGCTTAGCCAAATGATCAAACATAAACACTCCTTACACTAAGGGCGGTCATCAACTTGCTTAGGGCTTGGAACCAGGGCTTGTCGATTTAAACCAAACAATACTGCCAACGCCCCTGCAATATAGATCGAAGAATAAGTACCCACTATCACCCCAATCATTAGGGCCAATGAAAAATAATGAATGCTTGGCCCGCCTAACAAAAACAAAACCGTGACAACAATAAAGGTTAAACCTGAAGTCATAATGGTCCTGGACAGCGTATCATTAATAGCACGGTTGACCACTTCCTCGACTCCTGCTTTACGCATTTTTCTAAAGTTTTCCCGAATCCTGTCATACACGACTACGGTATCATTTAAAGAATAGCCAATAACAGCCAAAACCGCTGCTAAAGCTGTGAGGTCAAACTTCAACTGAAATACTGAAAAAATACCCATAATAATAATCGGGTCATGCGCCAAAGCAATTGCTGCACTCACTGCAAAACGCATTTCAAACCTTAGAGCGATATAGGCCATAATCGCTAACACGGCGATCAACATTGCCAGCATTCCGCGTTGTGCCAACTCTGCGCCTACTTCAGGCCCTGTATAGTTCACAGCAACTATTTGCACCGAACTGCCTAAAGCCGATTGAACTTGAGAAGCTAACTGTTCCTGCTCGCTTTGGCCTTGAGCACTCACGATTTGGTTTTGCATATCTTGAGAAGGCGACAAGCTCAACATTAAATCCTTGGTTGAGCCAAATGTAACGACATCGACATGACTTAAGCCTGCCTGGGCCAACTGGCTGTGCACTTGATCAAGATTAGGTTGGTTTTGATAATGGACTTGAATTGAATATCCGCCCGTAAAATCCAGGCCCCAGTTAATGCCTCTAACTCCCAATGAAACAAATGACGCGATAATGAGCAGTGCGGATAGCAACCAGCTCCATTTGCGAATTCCCAGAAAATCGATATTGGTTTTTTGTTTAAAAAATTCCATGGGCTTATCCTATATACCAATGGATAAGCGTTTAACAGAACGCTTACCATAAATTAAATTCACAATGCCTCGAGTAATCATAATGGCTGTAAACATCGAGGTGATAATACCAATCATTAGAGTAACGGCAAAACCTTTAACCGGCCCGGTACCAATCGCAAATAGAATGACTGCCACTATAAAGGTGGTAACGTTAGCATCGACAATAGTTGAAAAAGCCCTTTCATAACCCGCATGAATTGCAGCCTGAACGGGAGTACCGCCGCGAAGCTCTTCCCTAATTCTTTCGAAAATAAGCACATTAGCATCAATTGCCATACCGACATTTAACACTATACCTGCTATGCCTGGCAAAGAAAGAGTTGCCCCTGGCATTAATGACATTACCGCCACGATAAAAATTAAATTAAGAATAAGAGCTAAGTCAGCAATCAAGCCAAACACTCGATAGTAAAATGCTACAAACAGCATAACCAAAGCCATGGCTACTACTACTGAAATAGATCCCATTTGGATATTTTGAACCCCTAAAGAAGGCCCAATTTGCTTTTCCTCAACAATTTGAACTGGAGCGGGCAAGGCACCTGCTCTAATGGTTAAAGCTAAATCTTGAGCGGCTCTGCTATTGCCAATTCCAGTAATTTGGAAGTTATTTCCTAAACGGCTTTGAATGGTGGCCACATTAACCACGGTTTGATTGGTTTGAGTATTAGTTACTTCTTTGCCATTAAGCATTTGCTTATTAAAGCTATTGGTAACCAAAACAATTGCCAGCAAATGACCAATATTATCGCCTGTCACCTGGCTGAAATTATTCACCTCAGGCCCGCTTAGACTGACCTGAACTACAGGAAGACTGGTTTGAGGGTCATAGCCTACGCTTGCACCACTAATAGAATTCCCGGTTAATACCACTTGGTTTTTCAATACCACAGGATTATTGTTGGCATCATAATACAGCCCATCACCTATCGGCACATTGCCTTTTACTGCGGCCTGTGAATTGGCTTGTTCATCCACCAACATGACTTTTAATGTAGCTGTTCCGCCGATAATAGATTTAGCTCGAGCCGCATCCTGAACACCAGGCAACTCAACCACCACCCTATCTGGCCCTTCACGCGCAACAGAGGCTTCAGCCACCCCTAAATCATTGACTCGATTTCTCATGACCTCTACGGTCTGCTGAACAGCATAGTCTTGAATTTGGGTTAAAGCCGCCTGATTAAAGTTAAGCAATAAATTTAACGGCTGACCAGGATACTTTGAAACAGCCAACATTGAATAGTGTGAAGCAATATAACTTTGTGCAGTGCTCATGACTGCCGGGTCACGGAACTGAATTTGAATCCCTTGATTGGGTATTAAATTAATTCCAGTATAACGAATATCTTGGGTTCTTAAATCTTGGGCTAACTGATCACTTGTATTTTGCAGCTTATTATCGATGACAACCTGCATATCAACATCAAGCAAAAAGTACATACCGCCGCGCAAATCCAAGCCTAACTTCATAGGATAAGCGCCTAGATTCATCAACCATTTAGGCGTATTTGGCGCCAAGTTGATTGCTACAATATAGTTATCGCCTAATGCTGACTTCAAGGCATCCTGAGCTTGCATTTGCTGGTCAGTGTTATTAAACATCATTTCAATATCATAGGTACTACTGCTTAGGTTCCTATAGGAAATATTGCTGCTGTTTAAAATTTGCTGGACATTAGAGACCATGCTGGAGCTAACAGTCTGTCCGCCTTTGGGGGAGACCTGCACAGCCGGACTTTCACCAAAAATATTGGGCAATGCGTAAAGACATGCTAGAAAAATCAGCACCACAATTAGCACGTATTTCCAGAGTGGGTACCAATTTAAAGGTACTGAATTTCTAGGTGTAAACATTCTATAGATCCTTATGCTTCCAGACTGCCTTTTGGCAACATGCTAATGATAGCTTGCTTTTGAATTCTAATCTCTACTCCGTTAGCAATGCTTAATATTACAAAAGTATCTTCTACTTTGCTTATTTTGCCAAAAATACCGCTTGTGGTGACGACTTCATCGCCTTTTTCCAAGCTGCTAATGAGCTCGCGCTGTTCTTTGGTTTTGCGCATTTGTGGGCGGATAAGTAAAAAGTAGAATATTGCTACCATTACCACCAACATCAAAATAGAGGGCAAGCTAGAACCTTGAGCTGGCGCTTGACCTAATCCATCCGCTACCGCTGTTCCTGCAATGGCCGACAAACCTAATATACTGACTAACTTTTTCATATAAATCTCCTATTATCATTTTACAACATATGGTTCAACAGGCTCAGCATAATGCTTTAAAAGCCTCAGCTTGAGCTGATTATTGTTTAGCTCAGTCGGGACTTGTCAAAGGCCATGTTAAATTTCCGGTACAGGCATATCTCTTTCGGCGTAAAACTCTGCCACGAACTCAGGCAATTTACCTGTTTCGATCGCATTTCGCAAATTTTGCATTAAGTTTTGATAATGCGCCAAATTATGAATACTATTTAACCTTGAGCCTAACAACTCCTGGCATTTATCCAAGTGATGTAAATAGGCCCTGGAATAATTCGAGCAAGTATAGCAGCTGCAAGTAGGGTCAAGTGCAGATGTATCATTTTTATACTGACTGTTGCGAATTTTTATTACGCCACCTTTTACAAACAAATGGCCATTTCTGGCATTTCTTGTCGGCATAACACAGTCAAACATATCAATACCACGGCGAACTCCCTCAACCAAATCTTCAGGCTTGCCGACCCCCATTAAATAACGGGGCTTATCTGCTGGCATTTTAGGTGCAATAAAAGACAAAGTGTTTAGCATTTCATCTTTAGGCTCTCCCACAGAAAGCCCGCCTACTGCATAGCCATCAAAGCCAATTTGAGTAAGCCCTTCTAAAGATCGCTCACGCAAATGAGGATACATTCCACCCTGAATAATCCCAAATAAAGCCGAAAGATTGTCTGCATGTGCCACTTTGCTGCGCTTAGCCCAGCGCAATGAAAGCTCCATGGAAGCCTCGGCCTGCTGTTCTGTTGCAGGATAAGGAGTACATTCGTCCAAAACCATCACAATATCCGAACCTAAATCACGCTGCACCCGCATAGAGGTTTCAGGGTCTAAAAAAATTCTACTGCCATCAACAGGAGAGTTAAAAGTCACCCCTTCTTCAGTCATTTTACGAAGCTTGCCTAAGCTGAACACCTGAAACCCGCCTGAATCAGTTAAAATCGGCTTGTCCCAATGGATAAAATCATGTAGGTCACCATGTTGCTTGACCACTTCTGTGCCGGGACGCAACATGAGATGAAAAGTGTTACCCAATATAATTTCAGCACCCAATGCCTTAATCTCTTCCGGCGACACAGCTTTAACTGAACCATAAGTTCCAACTGGCATAAAAGCTGGAGTTTCAATAGTCCCTCTTGGGAAATGGATCCGTCCCCGCCGCGCTAAACCATCTGTTTTTAGCAATGTGAAATTCATAAAACTCATAACAACTTATCCCTTCTCAAAATCACCTGGCAGGACCCCGGCAACCAAGCGTTATAAACCCTAGCCAGTAATCAACATCGCATCCCCGTAACTAAAGAAGCGATAGCGCTCTTTAATCGCTTGCGCGTATGCATGCCGGATATGTTCTGATCCAGCAAAAGCACTCACCAGCATAAGCAAAGTGGATTGCGGCAAATGAAAGTTGGTGATCATAGCATCGATTACCTGAAACTTGTAGCCTGGGTAAATAAAAATCTGGGTCTCTCCAGTATAAGCTTTGAGCTTTCCAGCTTGAGCCGCTGACTCCAGTGACCTAACGCTAGTGGTCCCTACTGCGATCACTCTTTTACCGTTTTTCTTAGCCGCTTCAATTTTAGCAACGGTATCAATAGGCACTTCTATGGTTTCACTATGCATTTTATGTTCTAAAATATTGTCAACTCTAACGGGTTGAAAAGTTCCTGCGCCAACATGCAAGGTAACATAAGCAAATTCCACTCCTTTGCTTTTTATTTGATCCAGCAAAGCTTGATCAAAATGAAGTCCGGCCGTGGGAGCGGCCACAGAGCCTCTTGGTTCAGCATAAACAGTTTGATAGCGTTCTTTATCAAAGTCTTCATCATGCCTTTCGATATAGGGCGGCAAAGGCATATGACCTACTTCTTCCATTAGCTGCCAAATATTTTTATGGCCGCTCAAGCTTAAAACAAATAAATCATTTTCCCTGCCTTGGCAAACCAGCTCTGAACCTTCTTGCGCAATCAATACAGTGCCTGCTTTAGGCGACTTACTGGCTCTAACATGCGCCAAAATCTTATGTTCGCTCAAGACCCTTTCTATTAAAATCTCAACCTGACCGCCCGTGGGCTTTTTGGCATAGATCCTAGCCGGAATGACTTTACTGTTGTTAAATACTAACAAATCACCTGGGTTTAAAAACTCAACGATATCAGCAAACTTTCGATGCGAAATTTCGCCATTATCTTTATTTAATACCAATAATCGGCTAGCACTTCTTTCAGCTAATGGCTTAACAGCAATCAGCTCTTTAGGTAATTCATAATCAAAATCAGATAGCTTCATCAGACAATGCCTTTAATACTGGCGCCCTCGCCAAGGACAAAATGGAAATTAGTCCGCAGATAAACAATACCAAAACTACTGCAAACTCCGGGCGCAGGCTATATTTATACAAACTTATAATGATAAAAGGTACTAAACCCGCAAAAGAATAGCATCCCATGTAGCACAAAGTCACGCCGGTATAGCGAATCGGTGTCGGAAACAATTCCGTTAACAAACAAGGATAACAACCCGCCATTATGACTATCAGCAAATGATAGCCTAACATAAATAAAATCAATGCCCAGTCATGATCAAGTTTGAGCAAATCAAATAATGGCAATAGACACAGGAGCGTTAAAAACATCCCCATGCTTAATAATAACTTGCGCCCTACTCTATCCGAACAATAGCCTATCAATGGCAGCAAAAAGCTCGTTACGATAAAACTGAGCAGCAAAGCTGAGAAAGCTTGTTTTTCAGTATAGCGAAAGTTTTCTTCAACAAATGCAGGCAAAAACAGACCAAAAGTCACCATTGAGGCTGGCAACAGCATGATGCCAAAGCCCCTTAAAAACTGAAATCGATGATCTTTTACTGCTTGCCATTGGATTTGATAATTAATGGGGCGCTGCTTTAAAAAAACTGGCGTTTCCTCTACTTTTCTTCTGACTAAAAAGCCAAGCAAGCCTAATGCGCCGCCCAAAATAAATGGCAGCCTCCAACCCCATTGCATAATTTGATTATTGCTTAACACAGAAGTTAAAATGGTATTGACCAGTGTGCTTAACACTGCACCAAAGCCCACCCCCATAAAGACCAAGCCACATAGAAAACCACGGTTACTGTCTTCTCCATGCTCAGTAATAAAGGTGATGCCACCCGGAAGCTCAGCTCCCTGGGCAATGCCCTGGATAAGTCTTAATATAATAATGGCCAAGGTGCCCCATAGGCCAATTTGATGAGAAGTAGGCAAAAACCCCATGGCAAAAGTGGCAAAAGCCATCAGCAAAATACTGATCAGAAAGATGGTTTTTCTACCATTTCTATCCGCCCACACACCAAGAACAGCACCAAATGGAGAAGCTAAATAGGCTACCGAAAATAAAGTCATGACCTCAAGCAGTGCGTTGATGGGATTGTCTTTGGGAAAAAACAAAGCACTTAAATAAGCCGCCAACATAGCGTAGGTAACAAAGTTATAATATTCCAAAGCAGAACCGATACTTGAAATCAAAGTCAATCTAGTCAGTTTTTGCATAGCTTTAACCCAGTCGAATGATTACCAGATGAGCTATCTTGCCCATTTCACGCAAGCATAACAAGCCTATAAAGGCAATTGATCATTTTCAAATCGAGAATACTGTTGAAATTTTCTTGCTTGACATGAAATAGGAAGCCAGTATAATCGCGTTTCGCGTGCCGAGATGGCGGAACTGGTAGACGCGCCGGACTCAAAATCCGGTTGTAGAGATACAGTAAGAGTTCGATTCTCTTTCTCGGCACCAATTAAAGACCTTTAGAAGTTTTAATCATTTCACAAACTTTCAACGCTCATTAGCAATCAAGTCATACAGACAAAAACACAGTTCTCTCTAGCTCCTTGAAGCCCCTATAAAGCCAACAATAGTATGGATACTGCTATGTATATGCATGTATAAACCCATTCACATAAAATGATAGGATTAGCGTGTAGTTTGTTTTAAAAAACAATATTTGCTTAAAAACGACTCAAGGAATTTTAAAATGCAGGGAAAAATTAACGACTTACTCTCACAGCTTCATAGCCGTGATCCAGCACTGAGATCAACCGCATTAAATCAAATTATATTTTTATGCGCTGACCAGCCATTTTCAGACATTCCCATCCCAAAGCCAGGCATGCAAAGCGCATTGGGTGACCGTGAGATTTTTCATGCATTGAGGTCAATTTTAGCCAGCGATTACGAAACCAATGGGAACATAGCTACTGCTGCGATGGCCGTCAGCATTTTAGTAAAAAACCACAAGCTGAATCAAAATCACGTTGGCTCAAAAACGGATATCATTCAAATCCTCATATCAAAACTAGCCAAGCTAAAAACTCATCCAGCATTTTCTGGCCTTGTAGCAGGTTTACTCCAACTAATTAGGGCGCATGAAGCAAATTCAAAAATAGCTGTAAGCACCAAGGTTAATGGGCTAAATGTGTTTGATATACTCGCGGGAATCATGAGTGATGCCCTTGCTTCATTTGAAGCAAAAGCCAATGCACTCGTTCTTTTAAATAATTTATTGATGCTACCAGATAGTCAAAAAATTGTTTTGGCCCATCCAGACTTGCTTAAAAATGCCTGCTTACTTTTAAAAGCAGATCCCAGCATAGAAAAACCAAAAAAAATACAAGCTCATGTGAATGAAATTTTGTTTATGTTAAATAAATTAACTCCTCATGCTGCAAGCCTTTTTATTAACATGCCTGTTCTTGAGATTTTTGAAGCATTTAAATACAAGGACCCAAAGCTAAACTACAACTTTCTGATGATTTTGGCTGAATTAATTAATTCAGCTTTATTAAGAACAAGAATTGCACAAAGCCCTGTGGCAATCTCGACTCTTGCAGCACTTCTTAAAGATTATGCCAAAGAAGCGGATGCCGTACCGCAAATTCTGCGGGCCTTATATATATTAAGAACTTTAGCAGATACCTCATCAGGTGATATATCAGTTCTTAGCAAAAATGCACTGTTGAATAATTTTATTATCGAAGTGCTGGCGAGCAGCAACATAAGCGTTAAAATCTTTGCTTGCAATATTATAGAGCAATTGGCCCTCAAAGATCCTGATTTTTTATTATCCGACACCCAAATGCAAATTGTTGTCGAGGCTCTCAATAGCTTACTTTACTTTCATGTCTCAGGGCCACGCAATCATGAAAATACAAACCAAGAACAACATTCAAAATTATCCGCACTTTCACTCATTAATGCTTTATCGTTTAAGCACACCGATTTTTTGGACGCTAGATTGACTGAGCAGCTCATCACTTCCCTTAAAAGCAATCATCTTGAAATTTTATACAAAACAGCTCTAGCCATCGAAAATTTGACCGCATTTAACACTGACTATCAAGCCAGAATGCTTGCTCACCCAGAGTTTATCAATAACGTCATCGCTGTTTTAGAAAGCTCTGCTCATTCTGAAATCAAAAATCAATTGATCCTTGCTTTAGAATGTGTTGCCGGGGAGAATTCGGATCGACAAGCTGCGGTCCTTGCCAAAGTGGACCTTAAATATTTTTTAAACAGCCTCAACAGCCCGGAACTATCAAACATTAACAGCTTAAGAGTTTTATCTTTGCTGACAAATGGCCACCCTTCTACTTTTACTATGATTGCAGCCAACCCTTCTGTTCAAACAAAGCTGCTGGATGCTATATCAGATACCCATGCTGAATATGCAGATTTACAAAGAAATGCAACTTTCCAACTGGCGCAGCTTGCTAAAAACAATCCTGAAAACCAAGAGCTTCTTGGCAAAAACCCAAAAATTTTCAAAGCCTTAGTGCCCGTCCTTAAAAACCATGCCAATTATCAAGCCCAAGGTAATGCCTTAACAGCCTTATTTGAATTGATTAAATCTCATGCAGAAAACCTAAAGCTTGCCGGTGAAAGCGCTGGGCTAATGGACAGTGTTGCAGATCTCTTTATTCATGAAAACCCAACCGTACGCTCTAATGCGATAAACTGTTTTGTTCTGCTTGCCAAGCGTCGGATTAACCTTGATCAGGTTAGCGACCTTTCTGCATTGAATGAAAAAATAGCGCGTTTGCTTAATCAGGAATCTTCAATAAGCGAGCAAGACAAAGTTTTAATTGGGGAAATTATACTAGATCTAGCCATTTACGCTTTAGAGGAAGAAACAGAGCATGTGCAACTTTCAAGCCCAATCATAGCAAGCCCAAGTCTTAACTCTGCTGAAAGAGCGATGGCTGCCATCACTTTTGCACCCGCATTAAATGCTGGCGAACACGCCCAAAACAACCAAGAGCAGACTGCCACAGTGCTGCCAGGAAAGGATTAACAGCCTAGCCGAAAACCAGCAATCCTCCCAAGACCGTGGCCACCATCAACATTAATGCTGTCGCTGAAAGATTGGCAAAACAAAAGCCAAATAAACTCAGAGCGGAACTGAGTCTTAAAAATAACTTTTTAGCGCTGAGTCCAGCCGGGGTGGCCCAATGAATCATGGATATCATTAATAAAAATGCACTTGAACTGAGAAGAATCATATTCTGAGTAAAATGAGTGAGCCCGTCCTGATCCAACATGCGCCCTATTCCTGCTGCGAGCATCACCAAGCTGACAAATAATCCAAAGTGGTTATAACCGAATACAAAGGACTTAGCCAAAGCAATTTTACCTCCTCGCAGAGATTGATGAATCACATCCTGGTCAGCATGAGCGAAGTAAAGCTGCCAGACCTGAAAAATCACCAACAAGCCTAAAAAACTCAACAAAATCAGATGCGGCTGAAAATGAGTTTGGCTTAGGCTGCTTCCAACTAAAACCACCATTTCACCCAGCACAATTAATACAAACAAGCCAAAGCGCTCATCCATATGCGAAACCTGGGTTGGGAACTTGTTTAATAGCACATAAGATAGAATGGGTGCCAAAAGCTCAATTAGCATAGCCAGCCCCCAGCAATAGAAATGCCAGTGCTCTGGTACAAATAAAGAGGAAGTCCATAACACTATGCCAATGCCAAAGCCTGCTAAATAACAAGCTAAAAATGTTCTAAATTCAGACTCCAAATACCAGGCCCTAGCATACAGCGCCCATAACAATATTCTTAAGCTGACATAGCAAATGACAAAAGCTTTGGGATTAACAAAACCTTGGCTATTGATACTGACCGCCAATGCCAGGATAAGGAACATGGCAATTAGAAATAGGCATTTATGTAAAAAGTCATTCGTTTCAAACTGATCAGCATAATACGAAAAACCCATCCATACCCACCAAACGGGCAAAAAGTAAGCCATAAAATATAAAATATCACTAAGGCTATCGGCTTGCCTTATAAAATCAGCCAAAGCCCCTATTGCCACTACAAACACTAAATCAAAAAACAGTTCGAGCCAGGTAGCACGACGTTCTGACATCTTATTCATTATGATATTCTTCATAAAAAAGCCCATCGCCATCAACAAATCAATATGTTATCTTATACACTTTAGCCAAGTGATGAAATACTATGCAACAATACCTAGCTTTAACTGCTATTGCACCGCAAGAATCTGGAATAATCAAACAAATAGCTGAAATTTGCGCCCAATATCAGTGTGAGATTACCGAGTCCCGCCTCAGTGCTGCCGGGCAAAACCAGATTATGATGATGTATATTTCAGGGAGCTGGAGCGCCATTGCAAAATTAGAAACTCCATTGATGGCCCTTGGCAATTTAAACAATGTTCAGCTTAGAATAAGCCGCACCGACATGCAGGATCACCAGGATAATATGGTGCCCTACATTGTCCATATTACCTCTGTTAGTTCACCTCACACATTAAATCAGCTTTTGAGCTTTTTTAATGCGCATAGAATTAAAGTGAATGAACTTTCTATTTCGCACTACCTTGCCAACAAAACTCTGGCTAAAATGCAAACCATTGTTATGACGGTATTGCTTGCAACCGATGTCCATCTGGCAGATTTGCGAGAAAACTTTATTATGTTTTGCGATGAATATAATTTAGATGCCATCTTCGAGCCTGACCGGCAATAGGAATTACAATGCTTAAAATTGGCGATAAGATAGAAGATTTTAACTTTACTGCTACCAGTGATGTGAGTGCTAAGCTTTCTCAGTTTACAGGCAAAAATGTGGTCCTGTATTTTTATCCAAAGGACAATACGCCTGGTTGCACCATGGAGTCAAAAAGCTTTCGCGATCACGCCAAAGACTTTGCTGACTGTGACACCGTTATTTTCGGGATATCTAAAGATTCTATAAATTCTCACGAAAAGTTTAAATCCAAACACTGCATGCCATTTGAGCTGATTTGTGACAGCGATACCAAGCTTTGCCAACTGTTTGATGTACTCAAACATAAATCGATGTTTGGTGTGAAGTATATTGGAATTGAAAGAAGCACTTTTTTAATTGATAAAACCGGC
>JARDZR010000048.1 GCA_029240715.1 Gammaproteobacteria bacterium | reverse complement strand
CCATCAAAATCTAAAGTAATCAGCTTGATGCCTTGGGCTTTTAAAGCCTCAAGATCAATATCAATCACTCGAGGGGCTTGCCAAATTTTTGAATGACAGATGTCCTTTAAATTTTGGCTGTGCTTTACCGCCTGCTTAAGGGTATAACGGGCTCTTTCCCACATTATGCTATCGTCCGAGCAGTTAATATACCTAAGTAAGTGGCAAGCAAACAAAGCAACACACTACTTGCAATATAGCTGAGTGCTTTTAAAAACATCCCTTCTTGAAAAAAGTTCACTACATCCAGGCTAAAACTTGAAAAAGTAGTAAACCCTCCCAGTACTCCCACCATAATGGCCGATCTTAATAATACATGGCTTGAACCAAACTTAGCCACGATCCAAATACTGAAAAAACCGATAAAAAAGCAGCCGATAACATTAACCGTGAAAATACCAAACGGAAAGTTTTTTGCCCCGAAAGCATAAAATACTCTGGTCAGCCAATAGCGTAGAACCGAACCTAATGCTCCACCTATCGCCACTAATAAAGTATTCATTGCTTTTTCTCTTGCATTAAGCTCATAGCTAACTTTTTGCCGGCAGCAAAATCATTTTTACCGGTCCCTAATTTAGGGATTTCAGCGACTTTGAAGTAATGCTGAGGCTTCATTAAGTTAAGCATATCCGAGTGCAATACCTTTTGTTGCAGGTCATGCTCATCAAGATCGCCTGCATACATTAAAATGATCTGTTCGCCTTTTCTATTATCAGGCAAAGCCACTGCTAACAACTCCACTTCCGGCATATTTAAAATCAAGGAAATTTGGCCCTCAACAGCGCTTAAGCTCACCATTTCCCCGCCTAATTTCGCAAAGCGAGAATAGCGGTCCAAAATGGTTAAAAAGCCCTGTTGGTCTAATCGGCCTTTATCACCGGTTTTATACCATCGAATTCCATGGCTTTCGCTAATCACTGCCGCAGTTTTTTCCGGATCATTGAGATAGCCTTTCATCACATTGACCCCACCCACTTCAATCAAACCTGAAGCACCGGTTGGCAAAGTTTCTCCGGTTTCAGGATCAGTCACTTTGATCAAGCAACCTGCAATGGCTATCCCGACTGTCCCAATTTTATGGCGAATCAAATGAGCCGTATCAGGCCTGTTTGCGCTTACCACAGGGCTAAGCTCAGTTGTACCATAGCCTTCAAATATCATTTTCTTAAATCTTTCTTCAAATAACACCCGAACTTCTGGCAATAAACGCTCAGCTCCAGCGATCACATAGCGCAGAGAATCAAACATATCAGGGGTAAGATTACGAGTTTTTGCGTAAAGCCTGAAAAAGGTAGAGGTCCCACATAATAAAGTCACCTGATGCTTTTGTACCATCTGGCCAATCATCACCCCATCTCTAGGATCAGGATGACAGACCAAAGTGATTCCCTCAATAAGCGGCAATAAAGTCGTCGCAGTCAGACCAAACGCATGGAAAATAGGCAACACGCCAAGCATTTTGTCGCTAGTTCTAAGCTCCAATTCTTGCGCTGCTTGCTTAGCATTACCCACAATATTATGGTGAGTTAACTCAACTCCTTTTGGCTTGCCTTCGCTACCGCTGCTAAATAAAATGGCCGCGGTACGCTCTGATGGCAAATTAGAAAGCACATAGCGCTTTAACAAAGCAAATGGCAGGACTTTTACTAAGACTAGATTTTTAAGCAAAGTAGGCTTTTTCATAGTAGCCCTGACATCTTCCAAATAGATTACCTTAAGCTTGCCCAATAAGTTGTTAACTGGAAAACCTTTCTTTTCCAAGCCATCAACAAACTTACGGGAAGTGACAATACTTTGAATTCCTGCTTGCTCTACCGCACTTTCCAATGCACTTTCCGAAGCGGTATAGTTTAAATTAACCAGGGTTTTGCTTAAGGAATATAAGCTCAAAGTGCTGATTATTGCTCCCACGCTGGGTGGCAATAAACAGCCTACGCTGGCTTGTCTACGCAGCAACAAACCGAGTTTTTCGCGCATGGACATCACGGCAACAATCAAACGATGATGGCTTAAGCTAGCTCCAGTTGAATCGGCCACGCTCAAACGGTTCTTGCCGGTTTTAGCCTGTCGAAGCCAGAGCTCAGCAATGGAAGGAAGATTTTTGGTATAGGCCTCCCAACTTAAAGCTTCTAATAACTTAATTTCCTGCAGGTCCCTTAAATCTTCTGGAGCAGGATGCAAGCTTAATTGCACCCATTGCTGCACCATATGAGAAGTCGGGCTTGTCAAATCAAAAGTGGAGCCGCATAGGTAGGCAACCAATCTAGGCAAGGTTTTATCTAACTGTAAACGCTGATAGTTTCGCCAGCTGACAATAATGATGCCCTGAGGAGTGGCCTTAGTTTGTAAAGGCGATTGAATAGTAAAATTACATTTTCGCATTAAGCTTCGCAAAATAAAGCTATAGACCTTATCATCACTGATATAGGTAAGCGGCAAATAGCTAAGACGCTTGATTAATAGCGCAAGCAATAAGCTGTCTTCAGGCACCACAATCAGGCAAGGACCTGAAGGCAACAGCTTAGAACCTTCGTAATAAAGGTGATAGCGCCTTTTCTCAAGCCACTGGAATACCCAAAAAAGCGTGCGATGAGGCCACCAAGACCAACACGCATAGGCAAATAATATTGCTAATAAAAGTAAAGCTAATACTGTCATTGTTAGTTCATTAAAGTTCTAAAGTATGATATCTCAGCATAGAGTATCAAGCGATGCAAGTCTTCTGCTAATAAAATTAAGATATACTAGCAGTCTTGCAATGGCGGTGCTAAAATGGGTTAAATTTTCTTATTGAAATGACATTTCGAGGCAGGGAATGATGAAACAACTCGCTAAATTGCCATCCTTATCAACAATGAGCTACTGCGCGCCAATCGCCGATCTTAACGCTTATGTTAGGTTCGCCAATAGCGTTCCAATGCTGGAAGAAGCAGAAGAAAAAGAATTAGCTTTAAGATTAAAACTTCATCAAGACTTGGAAGCAGCGCAACGCTTAGTGCTCTCTCATTTACGCTTTGTCATTAAAATTGCCCGAGGTTTTTCTGGTTATGGCTTGCCTGAAGCTGATTTAATTCAGGAAGGCAATATCGGCTTAATGAAAGCAGTTAAACGCTTTGACCCAGAAATGGGAGTACGTTTAGTATCATTTGCTGTGCACTGGATTAAAGCTGAAATTCACGACTTTATTATCCGCAACTGGAAAATTGTCAAAATAGCCACCACCAAAGCTCAACGTAAATTATTTTTTAACTTACGCAATAGCAAAAAACGCCTAGGCTGGTTTAACAAAGAAGAGATTCAAGCAGTTGCCAAAGACCTCAATGTTAAACCTTCTGAAGTCATTGAGATGGAACAAAGACTAAGCTCGCATGACCTGACTTTTGATGCCCCGGAAGAGGCAGAATCTGAAGAAGATCATTTCTATGCTCCAGCCTTATATCTTGAGGCCCCTGATGCCAGCCCAGAAAAGCAAATCAGCGCGGAAGAATCCCAAGACCGTGAGCATGATAAACTTCATCATGCTTTGGAAAAGCTTGACCAACGCAGCCGAGATATTTTAAATGCCCGCTGGCTCAATGAAACCAAAGCTACCTTGCAAGAGCTTGCTGATAAATATCAAGTTTCAGCAGAGAGAATTCGCCAGCTTGAAAGCCAAGCTTTGAAAAATTTAAAGCAGGCTATCGCTGCTTAAAGATCGGGTTCGTCTTGTTTAGGCTCAGCTTCTGTAGGCGTTAACTCATCCAAGCGTTTCATAATATCTTGCATCAACTCCTGCGTGCCTTCTGCTTTCAATGCAGAAATCAGGTAAATTGGACCTTGCCAGTTTAAGCGTTTAATGACGTCTTCTTGTAAAGCCTTTTGCTGCTCGGGCTCTAGCATATCCATTTTGTTTAAAACCAGCCAACGCTCGCGTTTAGCCAGTTCAGGGTTGTAGTGATTTAACTCTGCAATAATGGTCTTAATACTTTCAACAATATCACTGCCGTCAAACGGAGCAGAGTCCACTAAGTGCAAAATAACCCGAGTCCTGGATAAATGCTTTAAAAACCTGATGCCAAGACCGGCGCCTTCTGCCGCTCCTTCAATAACCCCGGGAATATCAGCCATCACAAAGCTTTTATGCTCTCCAACTCTGACCACCCCTAAATTAGGATACATAGTAGTAAAAGGATAGTCGGCTACTTTAGGGCGGGCCGCTGATACTGCCCTGATTAAACTTGACTTACCAGCATTAGGCAGGCCCAATAAACCCACATCGGCTAAAAGTTTAAGCTCTAAACGTAGTTCGCGAGCCTCTCCCGGATCACCTGGAGTAAACTGTCTAGGGGCTCTGTTGGTGCTGCTTTTAAATCTTAAATTGCCCAAGCCATGGTAGCCTCCACGAGCGACTAAAAGCTTTTGCTTATCAGCTATCACTTCGCCAATGCACTCGCCTGTGCCGTTGTCATATATAATGGTGCCAATTGGAACCGATAAAATTAAATCCTCACCGGAACGGCCCGTGCAGTTAGCACCCATGCCTTTTCCACCATTTTCGGCATGAAACTGTCGAGTATAGCGATAATCAACCAGAGTATTGATATTCAGATTAGCCTGAACATAGATACTGCCACCATCTCCGCCATCTCCGCCATCAGGACCACCAAATGGAATGAATTTTTCGCGACGAAAGCTGCAGGCACCATTGCCACCTTTACCGGCTTCGACGGTTATTTTAACTTCATCAACGAACTTCACTTGGGTCCTTTCCTTTTTAAATTATGCCTTTTTGCGTTTCATAGCGGCGCTTTGTCTCATTTAAAAATTAAAGCAGCCTGATTTTCTTTTCAAACAAAAAAAGCCTCAGAGAGGCTTTTTTTTGAGCTTATCAATTAGCTATTATACAGCTGGCTTGATATTAACGTAAGTGCGGTTTTGAGCGCCTTTTTGTACAAACTCAACAATGCCGTTCTCAGTTGCAAACAAAGTATGGTCACGACCACAACCTACGTTTTCACCTGCGTGCCATCTGGTACCACGTTGACGCAGAATAATTGTTCCTGCGCTAACTAATTGACCACCAAATCTTTTCACACCTAAACGTTTGGAATGGGAATCGCGTCCGTTTCGGGTACTACCACCCGCTTTCTTGTGTGCCATTTCAGTCTCTCCTCAATTACTCTTCAGCTTTCGCTTTGCTAGCGGTTTTTTTAGGGCTAGCTTTTTTAGCAGCTGGTTTTTCAGCTTTAGCTGATGCAGCTGTCGCTTCTTTAGCGTTCGCACCAATGCCAGTAATTTTTACCGAAGTATAATATTGGCGATGGCCCATATGCTTCATATGGTGCTTACGACGACGAAATTTAATAATGTTAATTTTATCGCCACGGGTTTGGGATACGATTTCACCGCTTACCTTTCCGCCTTCAACTAAAGGCGCACCAAGCTGCAAATCACTGCCATTGGCAATCAGTAGTACTTCATTAAATACTACGGTCTCACCGATACCCTGTTCGATTTTTTCAAGTTTGACGATATCGCCTTCTTTAACTTTGTGCTGCTTACCGCCGCTTACAATTACCGCGTACATCTTGCTGTTCTCCAGTTTTAGCGAACTTTTTAAATTTAAAGAGCCGAAATTGTATTAGAAATCTTATGCCGGTACAAGTGTTTTTTTATGGCTTTTTTTAGAATAATCGATGGATCACAGCAAAAAACCTGGTAAAACTACACTTAATATAGCAAATATCTTACAGGAAAATAGCGCATTATCCTATTTCTCTTAAGCTTTCCTTAAGCTTTAATAGCTATACTAAAATTGAATAACTACCACGGAAGGGCTGATTATGTACAATACAGAAAGGTTAGTTGCAGCAGCTAAAAGAGGCGATAGCGACAGGCTGCTAAGTTTATTGGACGATCCTCAAAGCATCGACTTCTCGGTAAAAATTAACGGTGACAACCTTCTACATTTAATTGCAAAAATGTATGTAGGGGAGCAGGCTGAGTTAAAAGAAATTCTGCTTAGCATTTATAGCAAGATGAAACAACAAAATCCAAATTCTGAGCCTTTAGCTGAAACTGATATGCTGGGTCAAACTGCTTTTGACTGCATCGAAAGACATAGCAAAATTGACATGCATAAAGCCATTATTGCTGCTAAACAGCGAGAGCTAGATAGAATTGATTTGGACCTTTCCTTACAGTTACTTGAAAGCCTACAAGCAGTTCCAAAAGCATCCAGAGAGTTGACTGTAACAACGGGCTCTTTCGAGGATGATGACGTCTTAATTGCACACCCCGCCCTTTTTATGGCAGAACAAGATTTAAGATTGGCTTCTGCCAGCACCCTAGCTAAAGCTAAAGCTCTTGCTTATTTTGAAAATAAAGATGCTTGGCTTAATAGCAAACTCAATGCAGCACTTGATAAAGCGGCAGACAAAGAAAATTTGGCGCCTGAATATATTAATGCTGAATTTAAACTGGCAATAGCAGGCAAAACCCCACAACAACTTGTGAAGGCTTGGTTAAATGCCGCCTCTATAGATGGCAAGGGATCACCAATCTATCGAATATTCAAAGCAGCGCTTGAAACTTCCCGCCAAAATGCCGAAATTTCAACTGCTGAGATTCAAAGAATAGTAAAAGAAGCAAACAAGCCAAAAACAGCGATGGCTTCTGAACCTGTTCAAGCTGCACAAGCTCCAGTAACCCCATCAGCTGAAATTGCCGCTGAGGCTAAACAAGTTGCTGCTGAACCTGCACAGGCTTTAGTTGCCCAGCCAACAGAAGCTGTAATCCCAGTTGCAGCTGAGCCTGTTCAAGCTGCAGAAGCTCCAGTAGCCCAACCAGCTGAAATTAGCACGGTGGCTAAACCAGCTGCTGCTAAATCCGCTCAAGCAAAAGATGAAAGCTCCAAACCAGGCTTGAGCTTAGCCAGCTTATTGAGGCCTTCCTTATACGACAGATTGCAAGAAGTATATGCTAATCGAGTCATCTCCAATCCTAAGTTTGTAGCAGTGACTCGCAGCCTTAATGACGAGGCTTATGACCATGAAATTCTTGCGGCATTGAGAAAGGCACGTCAAGATACCCAGCAAAATGCTGCAAAAACATGGGCTTTAAACAAGCTTGAAACAGTGGCTGAGCACCGTGGTCTTAAACTTGACAAAAGCCCAGTCAACCCAGGAAAAGGCGTATTAGCCCTAGCTGCTGGCGCATGCTTTGCCGGAACAGCCATGCTTGCTTTAAAAATTGCTGCAACGGTCGGCATAGCCAGTGCTGCTGCAGTCGCTTGGCCTGTCACCGTCGCTTTAGCGGGCGCTCTAGCTGTAGCAACAATTGGCTATAGCATCTACTGCTTAGCAACCAAAAAGCCAAACCAAGCTACTGCAGACAAAACATTAGCAAGCTCAGAATCAGCCAGTGAAATGGACCGGACAGCCTCCGTTGGGCCGGTAGCGATTAAAGGTTCTGTTAATGCAGCAAGATTGTCTGATGCAAGCGCAGGCTCTTTAAACGACAGCCCACATCCGGCTGCCGGCAAGGCCCAAACTGCCGTCATGAAAGCTCTTACTTCAAATGTGATTGTGGAAGCTGCACCAGAAATAGCTTAAGAGTTACCCCTCGGCCCCTAGCAAGATTATTTTTGCTGGGGGCTTTTTTTCGCTTTTAGTTGACTGAAAGCAGTTATTGCCATAGGATTTTCGCAAATCAATTTAATGCGATAAGCCGATGAACCCTTCTGATATTCGCCAATTAATTCTTGAAGACTTCGTGGAATGCGATAAAGTCATTAAAGACAGCTTAAGTTCCAACGTTCCTTTAATTGAAGAAATCGGTAATTATATTACTGAAAGCGGCGGTAAAAGAATGCGGGCAAGCCTGGCATTGCTTTGCGCTAAAGCTTTAGGTTATCAAGGCAAAAAACATGCCATATTAGCTGCCATTATTGAACTGATCCATACCGCTACCTTATTACATGACGATGTGGTGGATGAATCTGATTTAAGAAGAGGCAAGCCAACCGCTAATAAAACCTGGGACAATTCAGCCAGCGTCTTAACGGGAGATTTTCTTTACTCCCGTTCATTTGAACTGATGATTAAACTCGATGATATGCGGGTAATGGAAATACTGGCCCAAGCATCCAA
>JARDZR010000047.1 GCA_029240715.1 Gammaproteobacteria bacterium | reverse complement strand
CATTCCTGGGTTTTAGACGCATAGGCTGGAGTTTAAATCAGGTAGATATCAAAGCGGTTACTGCTTCCGATCATCTGAAAAGAAGGGCTTTGATTATTAAGATAAGGGCCGTTTTTAGGGCGTTTTACCACAACTCGGGATTTTGCATAGTGCAATGCCGTTTCTAATAAAGGGTCTTCATCACTTTTGGTTAAGAAAGCTTGCATTATCTGCATGTCTTTTTTAGCTAAAGCAGATTTTTTATCATCAGGAAACATAGGATCTAAATAGATCACATCAGCTTGAGCTAATTGAGGAATGATCTGTTCAGCATTGCCGATATGCAGATGCATCTTTTCGGTAATGGCTTGAGTTTGTGGATCTTGAACGGCGCGATCCAAAGCGTCTTGTAATAAAAGGCCAATAACTGGGGATCGTTCAATTAAATTTACTTCACAGCCTAAACTTGCCAGCACAAAGCTGTCTTGGCCTAAGCCAGCAGTAGCGTCAATCACGGTAGGCCTGAATTGAGATTTAATGCCAATAGCTTTGGCAATAGGTTGGTTTTTGCCGCCGCCGTGCAGCCTTCTATACAGGCTCTTGCCGCTATTAAAATCAATATAAAGCGGAGTTTGTTTAGAGCAAGCGCTATGCTCTAAGCTTAAGCCATTTGAGTTGATATGCAGGATAAATTCAAAGCTTGGCGTGCTTTGCTCAATCAATTGGCATTCTAATTGCTCGGCTAATTGTTTGGCTTTCAGCTTAAAATCAGGGCTATCATAGCAAATGGCAATCGATTTCATGATATAGTATCCGTTTAAACAATTATTCAAGCATAGAGTATGTTAAAACAAGAAACAATTTATGGCCTACATTCAGTCAACGCAAAATTGAGCAATGACTCCAAAAGCGTGCATGAGCTTTATGTGTTAGAAGGGCGAAAAGATCAAAGAATTCAACAAATATTAAATGCAGCCAAACAAGCGGGAATCAGGGTGCAGTTTTGCAGCCGCCAAGTTTTGGATGAAAAAGTGCATGGAGAAAATCACCAGGGAGTTGTGGCGCTTTGTGATCCAAGCGAGGTCTATACAGAAGCTGATATTCCAAGATTATTGGAATCCTCAAAAAAGCCCGTTTTGATTTTGGCGTTGGACGGAGTGGAAGATCCGCATAACTTAGGCGCTTGCATTAGAAGTGCTGACGCAGCTGGGGTGAGCTTTATCATTGTTCCCAAAGATCGCTCTAGCCCGTTAACAGCAGTAGCAAGAAAGGTGGCTTCAGGCGGGGCTGAAAATGTGCCTTTTATCGCCGTTACCAACTTAGCCCGGACTTTGCAGTTTCTGCAAGAGCAGGGTTGCTGGTCTGTCGGCCTGGCAGGAGAAGCAGACCAATCCATATATGAAGTAGATTTAAAAGGCCCCAGTGTTTTAGTGTTGGGTGCAGAAGGCGAGGGCTTAAGAAGATTAACTAAAGAACACTGCGACTATTTGGCTTATATTCCTATGAATGGCAGTGTCTCAAGCTTAAATGTGTCTGTCGCGACCGGTGTAGCCTTATTTGAAGCAGTCAGGCAGAGAGTAAAAGGAAAGTAATATGTTTAAAAAAGTTGCGCTTGGCCTTAGCTTATTCGTTTCAAGCGTGTTTGCAGCTAGTCCAGTTTCATTAGACAGCCTTTTGTCCAACTTTCAAAGCTTGCAGGCTAACTTTGCTCAAATCAGTCAAACCCAAGGTCAGGCTTCACAGCAAGTCACAGGTACTTTGGCTATTCAAAAACCTAATCGTTTTCGCTGGGAAGTGCTTCAGCCCAATCCACAACTTATTGTGGCTGATGGTAAAAATCTATGGAATTATGAAGAAGATTTGCAGCAGGTAACAGTTAGTCCTATCGGGCAAGCGCTAAGCAACACTCCGATGTTATTGTTAAGCGGAGAAGTGACCCAGATTAAGGCCTTATTTAATGTGCAGGCATTGAGCCCTTATCAATATCAGTTGACGCCAAAACAGGCAGATAACTTATTGAAATCGGTTGTGATTGGATTTGACCAAAATGGAAGGTTGGCTTCTTTAATATTGACCAACAATATGGGACAGGTTACTCAGATTCAGTTTAACCAAGTTAAATTGAATCCGGCTTTACCCGCCAAACTATTTCAGTTTATACCGCCAAATGGAGCAGATGTTTTATCCTAACAGGCTTGAATCAGATATCTTCTTATATTAGTTTGGAGGCATGTCCCAAAAAAAGGAGCTGCATGATGATCGTTAAATCGACTATTCAGCCTAAGCCAGGTCAGCCTCATCCAGACCGACCTGACCCGACTTTGCCTGAGCCTTATCCGGCGCCATACCCTCCAGAACCGGATAATGTACCGCCAATAAAAATGTAAACATTAGTGGGTAGCGTTATAAGCGGCGTTATCCACTTTTTGACCTGCTTTTTCTGCCGGTCCGCTTACCCCTGTTGCGTTTCTTACTGCATTAGTAGCTTGGCTAGCGGCGTGATCCACAGATTCACCTGCACTCGCTGTTGGTCCCTGATGACAGGCAACCAGACCTACCCCTAAGCCAATTACTGCAATAGCAGACAGTAGAGAGTTTTTCATGTTATGTCTCCTTGGTTAATAACGAGAAATCGCCCATACAGCATGAACTAAGCCTGGCAAATAACCCAATAGGCTTAGCAAAACGTTAAGCCAGAATTTTCTACCTGTTCCCCATTCAATATAAACTGCAAGCGGTGGCAAAATAATAGAAAACACAATCAATAGAAAATCTCTTTCAGTGCTGTATTTATTGAGTATTGGTGTGCTCATTGTCTGTCTCGCCTGGCTGAATTAACTGGGATAATTTGCTCCATAGTGGTTGGCCTAGTTTTTTCCACAAAGGCCAAAAACCAAGCAAAAGCTTGCGCTTGCTGGGGTGAAAAAGTTCAGCAAAAATAAAGCTGCCAATACCCGCCCATATTAAGGTATGCGGAGCGCTTATCTGAGTTTGAAAGTCTGATTTAAGCTTGCTCCATTGTGATTGCATGGCCTCAACATTTGCGGCCAGTATTTTTTCCTTGAGCTGAATTTGTTTTTTGAGCTGAGCCATGGTTGTCCTCAACTTAATTGTTCATTCGAGCGTTCTTTTATAAAATTGAAGTTTTTTAATGTATTAGCAAAGCCTATGTTTTTTAAATAATATTTAATCATTCCTACGCAGAAGCTCAATATGCCTATATTGACCAAAGCAATAATCAGGCTGCTTAAAAGCCAACTGAGTCCATAATCATGCAGATATAAACCTGCGGCAATGGATAACGCAATCCAGCTACTTATGGCAAGCATGGCGGAAAAGAACACTAAAGATAATGCGATAATGAGATTTTGGCAGCTTAATTTTGCTTCAAGATGAGCGAGCTCAATAAATTCTTTAAGCAGAAGAAAAGCAGAGTTGAATAAGTTATTACTATTATGAATAAGGGATTCAGCTGATTTATCTTCAATATGAGCCATGGTTTAGCCTCAAAAAGAAGGGCCTCGTCATTAGCCTAGGGCTAAAGAGAGGGAAAAACGAGGCCCAAATTTAATTATTTGCCTCTGCTTAATAAGGCTGATACACCCATTCCTACAGCAACGGCAATGCCAAGTGCAGTTAATGGGTTGCTTTTAACATAGCCTTTAACTTTTTCGCAGCCTTTTTGCAAACTTTCGTTAACATCGCTTAGCTTTGCTTTAGCCTGAGCTTTTGCCGTTTCATATTCATGTTTCGCATGTTGGTTGGCTTCTTCTAAATGATGTTTTGCTTTTTGCACATTATCTATTGCCATGTTTACTCTCCTGATTGACGGTGACAGATTAAAGCAATTCTTCACTTTCAACTTGCTGCAAACAAACCACATAATATTTTTCAATGCTTTTGGCCCAGTTTGAATCATTTAAATCAGGCCAGTCTTGTTTATCAAAACCTGGTGCATTGATTAATTTGGATTTTTCGATATCTAAAACAACGAAATCTTTTTCAGGATTAATTTTCATAAAGCAAAAAGGTATGGCGAATAATTTGTCTCCCATGCCTAAAAAACCACCAAAAGACAATACAGCATAAGCAATTTTACCTGTGGCTAAATTCAGTACCAGGTCTTTTATTTTGCCGATATCCTCATCTTGCGAATTAACGACATTTTTTCCGATGAGTTGACTTGCTGTCATAAAATTTCTTACTGGCATGATTTCCTCTCGCAGTAAGCTTTTAGGCCAAGCTTTATAATCTAAACTAAATTAATCTCATTGCACTGTCAACGAGTGTATTAATCGAAATGAGTGAATAGCAAGGCTTGTCAAATTTGATCACTATATGTACACTGTATATAAAACAATCAAATGTCTTATTATGAGAACTCAAAACAGCAAGAGTATCGGCATAGAGTTAGCCGAACAATACGCTAGAATCATTTGCCTGCAAAAGCGGCTTTTTGATGGCTGTTATCAGGTGCTGGCAAGTTACGAGCTGCTAGGCGAGCATGAGCCTAATAAACTTATTGAGCAATTGGTTTTTCATTTAAAGGAAGGGCTTTCTATTTTAAAGCTCAATAATATCCCTGTATTCATCGCACTTTCTGAAAAATTGGTCAATCAGAAACTTATCTTAATAGAAGGAGATATCTTTCGTTTAAAACCTCATATGATTGACCGCTATGTTTTTGCAAGAGCTCAAGAAGCTATTGAGCAATCCTCTAAAGATTTCTATCTGGATTATTCTATTGTTTCATCAGATACCAGCAATGAACATATCGAAGTGATGGTTAGCTGGATAGCAAAAATAAGCCTTATTCCCTATGTGCAGTGTTTAAAGAAATATAAGCTCAAAGCAAATGCCGTGGAGCTGCCTGCTATGGCAAATCAGCGTTTTCATCAAGAAACTTCAAGCATAGAGGGCCTGGAAGTAAATTTTATTACTTGCTGCGGGGCAGCAATGCGGAACTGGAAAAATGCAAGCGTTTAACCTGTTGCCCTGGAGGGCATGGCAAAGGCAAAAATTGTATCGAGATATATTTTTATATGGTCTGCTTCCATTGCTTTTAATAGCAATAGGTACAAGCTTTTTTGCCCAGCATGAGCGAATTCAATTAAAGGATTTGCTACAACATAAAAAAGCACTGCTAACAAAACTTAAAGGCATTCAACAGCAAAAGCAACTGATCTCTCATTTGCAAAAACTCAAAAACCAGCAGCAGGATTTGCTTGAGTTGATGGCCCATACAGGAGGTTTACTGCCTGATGGCTTGGCAATAAATGAATGGCGCTACCAGGGCCAAGTGATGAGTTGGAAAGGCGAAGCTTGGCATGCAGGATTGATTGCAGTATTTGCAAAGCGATTATCAGGAGTTCCACAATTAAAAAAAGTGCAAATTCAGCAGATACAGGCCTTCAGTAAAAATTTGACTCAATCCTTTAGTATTCAGGCAGACTATGTTGGAAAGCTTTGAAGAGAAGTGGCAGAAATGGGCGCTAACTAAAAAACTGATTTTAAGTGGATTCTGTTTTGGAATGCTGGCCTTGCTTGGGATAATGTGTGTAGTGAAGCCTTGTTTCTTAAAAGTTGGCAAAATCCGGCATCAAGTCTATCAGCTGCAGGCAGATCTGCTTTCACAAAGTCAATTGGGCATTCAGGACAATCACGGCACGGGGCCTTCAGTTATGCTGGAGCAGCTTATTGAGCTTTGCCATCGACATAATGTACTTGTGCGTTCATTAAGGGTATCGCCAAGTTTACAGCAAAAATATTATCAAATTGCACCCATAAATATCAGTCTTGCAGGGGCTTATGCTTCGATACTGCAATGTTTGCAAAATCTTGAGCGACAACATGTGATGATGATTAAGGATTTTAATATAAGGCCGCAAGGTCGGCACAAGGTTTTGATGCAGTTAAAGCTACTGATCTTTTTATTACCCAGTGCATTGCACTTTAGCTCAAAGCCGTGCCCAGACTACTCTCAGAGTATTAGTCCTTTTCAAAATAATCTCGCATCAAAAAAACTGGCCCATCCTTTGACCGCTTATCCTTTGTCTGAATTTAAGTTGCTTGGAACCCTTCAAATTAATCAGAAATTTTATGCCATAGTCATGAGCCCAATGGGAAGGGCTTGTCAGATTACAGTTGGTACTAGCATTGGCGTGGAGCAGGCCAAAGTGACAGCAATAAGGCCTTTTGTGGTTTTGCTTAAGCAGCTTGATGGCAGCATGTTAGGTTTAAAATTGGCGAGGGGCTAATGAAGCTTAAATGGGTTTGTTTACATGTCATTTTCTGGATTTTTTGTGGACTTGCCCGCATGGAAGGGTTGGCGCAAACCCAATTAATCAGCCTTAATTTTCAAAATATTCCTGTGAGGACTTTGCTGCAGATCGTGGCTGAGTTTGCCCATAACAATGTCGTCAGCAGCGATGCAGTGCAAGGCAATATCAGCATCCACCTGGAAAAGGTAAGCTGGCAGCAAGCTTTAACAATTATTTTGCAAAGCCAAAATTTAGCTAAAAGAGAAATTGCCGGTGCTTGGTATGTTGCTCCACAGTCCGTGATTATGGCGCAAACAAAGATGGCGGAACAGTTAAATGAACAAAGCCAAGAAAATTTGCCCTTAAAAACTCAATATTTTCAACTTCATTATGCTAACAGCTCAGAAGTTACCCGTTTGCTAAAACAAACGCTGCCCGGCAGTGTCCATATTATTGCAGATCAACGCAGCAATATTCTTATAGTAAAAGCAAACCAAGTGCAGCTTGCCGAAATTAAGGCTGTGCTGAATAAAATTGATATCCCGCTGAATCAGGTTTTGCTTAAAGCAAAAATTGCAGTAATTGATCAATCTGCACTGAAAGAATTAGGGGTGGTATTAAGAAATAACTCGGATAATGACTTAATGCAGCGTTTGCCCGGGGGCGGTGATGAAACACTTGCCTTTCAAATTGTCCATTTGCCGAGCGGTCGCTCGATTGACTTAGAACTGCAAGCATTGGAAGCGGAGGGGCAAGCTGAGGTTATTTCATCTCCTAAGTTGTTGGTGTCTGATAATCAAAAAGCTTATATTGAACAAGGCAATGAAATTCCATTTCAAACTTCTACTTCAAGCGGAGCGACCCAAATAGAATTCAAAAAAGCAGTATTGGGCTTACAAGTTATTCCTCATATTACCGATAAGCATCAAATTTTTTTGAATTTGCAAGTCAATGATGATGACATTTCTAATGAGCAAAGCCCGGCGGGGGAAGTGCCGATAGTGGCGACTTCAGAGCTAAAAACCAATGTGTTGCTTGCTGATGGACAAACCGTGGTTTTGGGCGGTATTCATGTCGTGCAGGTCATGCATGATAAGCGAGGGGTGCCTATACTTGGAAGCATACCGGTGATTGGCTGGCTATTTAAACATAGCAGTGATGAGAGCCGAAAAAGCGAATTAGTAGTTTTTATTACTCCAAGCATAATCAAAACTGGAATAAACCCGACATCTTCGCTAAAATTTACTGATCTAAAAAGGAATAACAATGAAAAGATCGCGTAATGTTTTTTTAATAGGACCAATGGGTTCAGGTAAAAGCACGATAGGGCGGCAGCTCGCTGAAATTCTTAAAAAAGATTTTTATGATACCGACACTGAAATTGAAAAGAGGTGTGGTGCAGACATTAATTGGATTTTCGATATAGAAGGCGAAGAGGGTTTTCGTAAGCGAGAAGAAAAAGTAGTGCAGGAACTCACTGAGTTGCAAGGGATTGTATTGGCAACAGGAGGCGGGATTGTCGGCTCTGCTACAAACCGTTCTAGGTTAGCTGCTCGTGGTACCGTGATTTATCTTAAGGCAACAGTAGAGCAGCTGCTCGATCGAACTGCTCGTGACAGAGCGCGTCCTTTACTGCAAGCGACAGACCCGCGCGAAGCATTAGAAAAGTTGAACCAGGAAAGAGAAGCTTTATATGAAGAAGTGGCTGATTTTATTGTAGAAACAGATCAACGTGGAGTTCGCACTGTCGCTGCTGAAATTGCAAAACTCATGACAGAAGGCTAGCAATGCACAAGCTCATTGTGGAAATGGGGCCTCAGTCTTATCCTATTTATATTGGTTCGAGCATCCTGAGTGAGCAATATATTTTGCCGCATATTAGGCATAATGAAGTCATGATAGTCACCAATGCTACCGTTGCTAAGCTTTATCATGCTGCTTTAGCAAGCCTCTTAAAGACTAAGCATTGTGAATCCGTTCTTTTGCCAGACGGAGAAGCTTATAAAGACCTAGATCATCTTAATCTTATTTTTGATGCTCTGTTAAAACATAAATTCAGTCGGCACTGCACCTTAATTGCACTGGGTGGCGGGGTGATCGGCGATATGGCAGGTTTTGCTGCCGCCTGTTATCAAAGAGGCGTT
>JARDZR010000046.1 GCA_029240715.1 Gammaproteobacteria bacterium | reverse complement strand
TTAAGACTTGGGTCACCGGGAAATAAGGCCTTAAGCTTTCTTCAGATAGACCAAATTCAGCCTGACGCAGTTTTTCACTGTAATAGGCTATATCCCAGGCTGCTAACTTGCCTGCAAAGCCTTGTTTTTCTGCAAAACGCTGCAAAGCCTTAAGCTCTGTTTCTGCCATGGGTTTAGAGCGCTTAGCTAAATCCTCTAAGAAGCCTAAAACTTTTTTAGGGTCCTTGGCCATTTTGGTAGCCAATGACAATTCAGCAAAGTTATTAAAGCCTAGAAGTTCAGCTTCTTCATGCCTTAATGCTAAAATTTCTTGGATAAGCTCGCTGTTATCCCACTTGCCGGCATTTGGGCCTTGGTCTGAAGCGCGCGTTGAATAAGCGGTATAAAAAATTTCGCGCAGATTAGAATTATCTGCATAAGTAATCACGGCGTAATACGTTGGAAAATCAATTCCAAACATCCAGTCCTGTTTGCCAGCTTGTTCTGCTCGTTCTTTCGCTGCAGCAATAGTATGCTCAGGCAGGCCTGTTAACAGGCTTGGGTCTTCAATGTGATAAGTCCAGCCATCGGTAGCATCCATAATATGGTTTTCAAATTGGGTGCTAAGCTGCGACAATTTTTGCTGAATTTCTTTATAGCGTTGTTTTTTATCCTGCGCTAAAGAAACTCCCGATAATGTAAAATCGCGCAAAGCATGTTCGATAATTTTCTGTTGGGCTGCATCGAGTGTTGGATATAGATCACTTGCTGCAAGCTCGGCATAAGCCTGATAAAGTGCCTGGTTTTGTCCGACTTCGGTATGATATTCGGACAGTTGGGCGATGCAGTGTTCATAGGCTTCGCGCAGCTCAGGGGAATTTCTTACGGCATTTAAATGGCTGACCGGTGACCAAGTTTTAGAAAGCAGCTCATCCTGAATTTCGATAGCTTGAACCAGTTTTTCCCAGGTCCAAGGCCCTTTTTGGCTTAAGGTTTTTTCAATGCTAAGACGGCATTCCTTAAGGCGTTGCTCAATAGCCGGCACGACATGCTCCGGCTTAATTGCTTGAAAAGGGGGCAGGCTAAATGTTTTTAATAAAGGGTTGTCCATTGAAATTTTCTCCCATAATCCCCATATAAGGCTTAGAAGTTAATATGATAATGCATTTAGCTTATCAGATAAAAGCAGGTAAACATGGAATTTAATTTAGCGCAAAAAATACTGGCTTGGCTTATCCCATTAATATTCGCCATTACTGTTCATGAAGTGGCGCATGGCTGGGTGGCGAGTTTCTTTGGGGACAACACTGCAAAAGCTTTGGGGCGATTGACTTTAAACCCGGTGAAACATATCGATATTTTAGGGACTTTAGTGCTGCCGGTGATGCTGTTATTGCTCTCCGGCGGGAGCTTTGCTTTTGGTTGGGCCAAACCTGTTCCGGTTGATTGGCGTAATTTAAGGTCACCTAGATTACATATGGCATTGGTCGCGCTAAGCGGGCCCTTGGCCAATTTTTTAATGGCGCTAATATGGGCCGTGATTGCTAAAGTGGGTTTAAGCATGCAGCTTAATGCTCCATGGCCAGGCTTTATTTTATTAAATATAGGCATGTCAGGGGTCCTCATTAATGTGGTATTTGGCATATTGAACTTGATTCCTATCCCGCCATTAGACGGCAGCCGAGTAGTAAGCAGTTTGTTAAGTCCTAAGGCTTCTAATACCTACAATAGGTTAGAACGCTACGGTTTCTTAATTTTGATTGCGTTATTGGCCACCAATATTCTTCCAAAATTAATAGGGCCGCCAGTCCAGATCCTAGCATCGCTCATTTTAAAACTGCTGGGTATAGGAAATTGAAAAATAGAGATTATTTAGCGAAGTTAAAAAATTCCACCTATAATAAAATTAAGAGTGCTGCTCAAGCAGGAGGTCGAAGATGAACAGTTTAAATTGGAAAACAATGGAACAAGACTTATCGACAGCTCAAGATATTATTGCTAGTCACTATGAAGATTTAGAAGAAACTGTGGTTGGTATTCAAGAAGTTACTTATGTGCCTGAAGGCAGTATTCAAATTACTCGCGCTGATTGGGTTATTGAGCTTGAAGAAACTTTAGAAGCTAAATATGGCGAGAAAGAAGGCTGTGAACTAGCAAGAAAGGTGATGACCGCTTTAATTACTCAAGGTGAAGTCATCCACTAAATGCGGGTGGACCATTTCTTTATTGCTTAATTATTTTCGAATAGAAAAAGCCGTCAGTTCCCATGTGTTCTGGAAAAAACTGCCAGCCATTTTTGGTGGCCGTGCCTTTGGCAAACTGTAATGGCAAGACTTTAGCGCTTGGCTCGTCACTGATAAATTGGCTGATAATCTGATCGTTTTCTTCAGGCAATAAAGAACAAGTGGCGTAAACTAAAATTCCGTTAGTTGAGAGCATCGTCCAAAGGTTTTTTAGTATGCAAAGCTGAAGCTCTGCCAGTTTTGGAATGTCAGAGGCATGGCGAAGCCATTTAATATCAGGATGGCGCCTGATCACTCCGGTAGCAGAGCAAGGTGCATCAATTAAGATCCGATCAAAAGTCTTTTTGTCCCACCAGTCCTGTTTGCTGGCATCGGCAGAAAGGACTTTTGCACTAAGGCCAAGCCGAGACAGATTATCTTCAACTTTTTGTAATCGATGCGCATCCTGATCAATAGCCATCAGCTCAACTTTAGGTTCACACTCTAGAATATGGGCCGTTTTCCCTCCAGGGGCTGCACAGGCATCCAATACTCGCAGCGCAGGGCTTAGCTCTAATAAATAAGCTGCCTGCTGAGCGGCAATATCCTGTACAGAAACCCAGCCTTCACTGAAATGAGGCAACTGTTCCACCCCTACAGCTTGCTCTAAAGTGATGCCGGACGAACTTAATGGACTAGCTATGGCGGTGATGGCTTTTTCAGCCAACAGCTCAAGATAGGCTTCTCTTGAGGTTTTTTGTTGATTTACCCTAATATGCATAGGAGGGTTTTGATCATTTTTTTGCAAAATTTGCAAACTGCGATCTGGCCAGGCGGTTTTTATTTTTTCAACTAGCCAAGCAGGGTAGTTTTTCATAGGGCTAAGTTTTGCTTTAGCTAAAATGCTTTCTTTTTCCCGAGCAAATCGGCGCAAAGTTCCATTAATTAAAGACACTGCCCATTGTTTGCCCAAAATTTTAGCTGCGTTGACCGTCTCTGAAACTGCAGCATGTTCTGCTACCCGCATTGACATCAGCTGATATAGGCCCATTAAAATCAATATAGCGGTATCTTGTTCTTTGGCTTTTAAGGGCTTGTCTATTAGGCATTTTAGAATAGCCTGCAAATTGCCATATTCGCGAACGACTCCATAAACCAGCGCCTGCACAAAGGCGGCGTCATTTTTATTCAAGTCTGCCAAATTTTGGGAAAGAATATGCTGCATCGAGTGTTTATTAATCAGGACTTCGCTTAAGATAGTAGCGGCAATAGCTCGAGATTGGATGATTTGCGACATTTTAGGATACTTAGCCATTTTGGCTGCTAGTATAAGGTTTAATTTAGCTTAATTCCACCAAATTAATTGCTAAAATACCCTGTTCAATACCTTAAGAAGCTAAAGGATTAGCAAGGATGAAAATGGTTTATTATGTGGTTGTCCCCAATCTAATGACTAAAGGCATGTCGCCTGCTAAGTGTTTGGTAAAGGCTTTATTAGAAATTAATAAGGAAAAACTGGCAGAAGGGCTTAAGTTTTTTGCTCATGATGACAGTAAAGCCAAGGCCTATCTGCAAGATTTGCCAAGCAATCTGGGCAGGTCGCACTGTATGGTGGAACTCAGCATTGATCACGATGCCGAGCCGTTTTTAACCAAAATAAATGGAGTGGAAAGGTTTTATTCAATCCATAGTTTTAAAGCATTAGCCATTGCCCCTCAATATGTTTCGGCTTTACACACTGATCTTGAAAAGAAATCATCCATTGCGTCTGCTTCAGCTCCTAAAAACTGTACACCAATTTCCGATAGTTTTGCTTCTGACCCAGGTTCAGTACATTCAAGCACTGTTTCTCGTTCCCTTAAAAAATTGGAAGAACTTGATGTCCTAGATGATATGTTGCTTGAGGAACTAGATCTGTAATATTAAATATAATAGCTCTTGCCAAATTCCTAAAAAAGCTTTCAACTAAGTAAAGAAAGTAGGGGATGAATATGAAAAATTTAGCAGAGCAAATGGGCTTTTATCAGCGTTATCATGAAAAAATGCTCACCAAAGTCACACATTTAATTGGGGTGCCGTTGTTAATATTTGCTGTTTTTATTCCATTAAGCTGGATAAAAATTGGCGTGCCTAATGTGTTTCAATTTAATGTGGCATGGCTTGTGCTTTCAGTTTTAGCGATTTACTATATTATTTTACATCCCAAAATCGGCCTAAGTGCCAGTATTGTACTTATTTTGCTAGGCTGTTTAGCCGGCATGGTTTCTCAATATCGGCTTAATTGGTTGGGCTTTTATGCTTTTTTGATAAGTTTAATATTAGGTATCGCTCTGCAAGTAATTGGCCATATTATTGAAGGTAAAAAGCCGGCTTTATCTGATGACTTATCACAAATTTTTATTGCTCCAATCTTTTTATGGGCTGAAGTGCTGTTTATATTGGGCTATTTTCCAGAACTCCATGCCGAAGTGATAGCGCTAGGCCGGGCTGAGATAGTTTACCCTTAAGCTTAGTAAACTCGGTATTTTCATGCTTCATTCCACTCAATAAGGAGGTTAGTGATGTCAAGAAAAGTCCATCCATTAACTGAGCAAAATAAGTATCAATCTGCCGGGGCAGTCGCTTTAGATTCAGCTGCTGCTGTGAGCATAAATGTGGCCTTGGGGAGTTTACTAGGCATCGCGGGCGCCCTTAAAAATGCCCCTGAAGTGGCATTAAGAATGCTGCCAGGCTTAGGTTCGGCCGTTAACTATATTATGGCTTCTCGATTTTTGGCACCGCTAATCCACCCGCAATTGCATGCTTATAAAGTGTCGCAGCTTCGTACTATTTTGGGTGTCTCTGAACAGGATGCTGAAGATTTACTTGCGCAAAAAAAAGCTTTCACAGAAATTAGAAGGGGTTCACAGGAGCCTTTAACTTACGAGTATATGTATGCACAGCTTAATCATGGCGACTATTCCATGCCTATGGCTGAGATTAAACAGCTGTTTCCTGAACAGGTCTCCAGACGCTATCATACTGCAAAATTAACAAATTTTGGCTATGAAACATGTCGTATTGCCATGGCAGTGGGCGTGAGTTGCCTGCTGCCGCTTGATATCACCCATAATGAAGCAGCTGATGGGGTCATTAAAGGGGCGGTTGCCATGACAGCAACTGATCTAGCAGTGGCTGTTGTCAAAGGCCTAGTTAATGCAAGGGCCAAGAAATCTGCAGACGACGGGGTATATCGAGCTTTATCAGCAGGACTGAGTCCAAGTTAAAGCTTAAGCTGTTTTAATAAACAGCAAATCCCATACCCCATGGCCTAGCTTCTGGCCTCGCTGTTCAAATTTCGTGAGCGGTCTGCTCTCTGGTCTGGGTATAAACTGATTGGCCCCTGCACTATTGCTAAAGCCTGGATCCTTACTTAGCACTTCCATCATATGCTCTGCATAGGGTTCCCAGTCAGTTGCTAAATGGAAAAATCCATTGTGGGCTAGTTTTTGCCATATAAGCTTTACAAATTCAGGCTGAACTAGCCTTCTTTTATGATGGCGCTTTTTATGCCAAGGATCAGGGAAAAACAATTGGACCCCGGCCAGTGAGTTGTCCGGGATACATTGTTTTAATACCTCTACGGCGTCTTGATCGTAAATCCTGATATTGGATAGATGCTGGTCCAATATCGCTTTAAGCAGACAGCCTACTCCAGGGCGATGCACCTCAATACCTATATAGTTATTATCGGGTTGGTTTTGGGCCATTTCAGCCAAGGACTGCCCCATGCCAAAGCCAATTTCAATAATGCAGGGGGCCTCTCGTTTAAATACGCTTGTTAGATCAATTAAGCCTTGTTCCAAAGTTAAACCAAATTTAGGCCAGCCTTGCTGTAAGGCTTTCTCTTGGCCGATGGTTAAACGACCTTCTCGTCTAACAAAGCTTCTTATGGTTCGGAGTGTTTTATCGTTCATCAAGGCTTTTTAATCATCTCATCAATAGATTTATCGGTAGGTAAATTTGAAGCAAGCTTAAGCTGCCAACTGTCTTTTTGTACCACATGCATAATTAATGGCGGTAAACAGAATACAACTAAGCCTATACCTAAAATTGCTTCATATTCCAACACGCTGTGATAAGGAATTTGCGCTGGAGGAATAAAACCAATATAAACCGTAAACAACATACTCAAAATGCCCAGCAATGATATAAGCCACATGCCAATTTTTCCCCCAGGCACTCTGAAAGGCCGCTTGGCATCTGGATGTTTATAGCGTAAGCGCAAAAAGGCGAAAAATACGCATAGGTACATCAGCATATAAAGCTGGGTAGTCAATACATTCAGCAGCCAGTATGAACTGTTTACAGAAGGCATAAATAAAAACAAAGAGGATAAGACCGTGACAATGGCGCCTTGAATATAAAGTAAATTGGTGGGCGAGGCTTTGGAATTTTGCTTTTGTAAAAATGGAGGCAGATAGCCGTCTTGAGCGGCAATCATTAAACCTTTGGTCGGGCCGATAATCCAGTTATTTAGGCCTGCCACGGCTCCTAAAATCAAGCTTACTGCAACAATCGGGGTCAACCAGGCCAAATGATAGGCTGATAAAAAGTCAGAAAAAGCATCCATAATGCCGGAAATTAAATTTAACTGAGTAGAGGGAATGACCAAAGCAATGGCCAAGGAGCCTAAAATCAAAGTTAATAGGATAAAAATGGTTGAAATCAATAAAGCTCTTGGGTAGCTTTTTTGTGGGTTTTTGACTTCAGCAGCGTGAATGGTGGTGATTTCCACTCCAGTTAAAGACATCACGATTGCACTGAGGGAGATCCACATGCCGGTATCACTCCAATGCGGTAGCATGCTTTCTTTGCTGAAGCTGATTTGATGAGGATAAGGGCCAAGCAGCCAAATCAGTCCTAAAGCAATAATTAATAGCATGGGAACAATTAAACCAAGCATGCCGAATATTTCGGTTAACTTAGCGGACAATTTTAAGCCTTTTAAATTGATCCAAGTGCAGATCCAAAAGACGATATTAATTAAGGCGAATACATAAAATTTATTATTAGCAAGCTGGGGGGTAATAAGATAGGTCAAGGTGCCGGCAATAAAGGACAAAATCAAAGGATACCAAATGACGTTTTCAATCCACTGAAACCAAACCGTAAATAAGCCAAAGCCTTTGCCAAACGCCATCTTGCCCCAAGTATAAATGCCACCTTGTTCTGGCCAGGTGGTGGACAGTTCAGCACAAATTAATGCAGTGGGAATAAAAAATACTATGGCTGATAGAATAAAAAAGAAGACTACGCTGCTGCCGAATAAGGCGCTGGCGGGCAAATTGCGTACACTGTCTACACAGGTTATGGTGATCATGACTAAGCTAAAGGTACTTAAGATTTTAGCTGGAACAGATTTAGACATAAAACTTCCTTGATCGATTTTTATTAGGTAAAATAACTGACATTAATGGTCGCTGCAAGCATTTTAAGGCTTAAAAATGTTAACTTATCCCCATATTGACCCGATTGCTTTTTCCCTGGGCCCTATCCAAGTCCATTGGTACGGAATTATGTATTTAATTGGTTTTGCCTTGACTTGGAGTTTAGGAATCTACCGTGCTAAAAAGCCCTGGGCCAAAATTAAGCCAGACCAAGTGGCTGATGCTATTTTTTATGGAGCTTTAGGGGTAATTTTAGGGGGGCGGACAGGCTATATGCTGTTCTATGACTTTAGCCCGTTTATTCATCAACCTTGGACTTTCTTTGAGGTTTGGGATGGCGGAATGTCATTTCATGGCGGTTTGATCGGTGTCATTACTGCAATGTGGTATTACAGCTATAAAATCAAAGTGAGCTTATTTGATTTAACTGATTTTTTTGCACCTATGGTGCCAATTGGCTTAGGTTTGGGAAGAATCGGCAACTTTATCAATGGCGAGCTATGGGGTAGAGTGACCAACTCAGCTATTGGTATGGTCTTTCCAAGTGGGGGGCCATGGCCTCGCTATCCATCTCAGTTAATTGAGTTGTGCTTAGAAGGGATTGTTTTGTTTATTATTTTATGGACAGTTTCTATCAAACCTCGTCCTAAGATGCTGGTTTCAGCTTTATTTTTGATTTTTTATGCATTATTTAGAATGAGCGCTGAGTTTTTCAGGCAGCCGGATCCGCAGTTAGGCTTTATTGCATTTGGTTGGCTTAC
>JARDZR010000045.1 GCA_029240715.1 Gammaproteobacteria bacterium | reverse complement strand
GAACGTGATCGCGGTCGTGTTTCCTTAGGCTTGAAGCAATTAGGAGATGATCCATGGGTTAACTTAGTTGCTAAGTTCCCAGAAGGCAAAAAAGTCCGTGGTCGTGTGACCAATATTGCTGATTACGGTTGCTTCGTTGAACTGGAAGATGGCGTTGAAGGTTTGGTTCACGTTTCCGAAATGGATTGGACCAATAAAAACATCAGCCCACATAAAGTAGTTCAATTAGGTCAGGAAGTAGAAGTGGTGGTATTGGATATTGATCCAGAACGCCGTCGTATTTCCTTAGGCTTGAAACAATGTGTAGACAATCCATGGGAGCGTTTTGCCCAGACCCATCAAAAAGGTGATAAAGTGACTGGTACTATTAAGTCCATTACCGATTTTGGTGTGTTTATCGGCTTGGATGGCGGTATTGATGGATTGATCCATCTTTCCGATTTGTCCTGGAATCAACCTGGCGAAGAAGCAGTTCGCAACTTCAAAAAAGGTGACCAAATTACCGCAGTGGTATTAGGTGTAGACACTGAGCGTGAGCGTATTTCTTTGGGTGTGAAACAATTAGAGCACGATCCATTCTCTCATTTCACTCAAAACTATGAAAAAGGCGCTACCGTTAAAGGAAGCGTGACTGAAGTAGAAGAACGCGGTGCTACCGTTGACTTAGGTGACGGCTTGCAAGGTTATATCCGTGCTTCAGAAATTTCTCGTGATCGCATTGAAGACGCAAGACAACACTTGAAATCTGGCGATGCTGTAGAAGCTATCTACATTGGCATAGACCGCAAGAACCAAATGGTGAACTTGTCTATCAAGGCCTTAGAAGATCAAGAGCATAAACACGCTGCTCAAACTTATATGAACTCTGAGGACAAAGCATCCAATACAACCTTGGGTGATTTGCTGAAAGAGAAACTCAATAAGCAGTAAGCAATAACAATATAAAAACGCGGCCTAGGCCGCGTTTTTTTTTATTCAAAATTTATGTTTTCAAGCAGGACTAATTGCCATTTTTCGAGTCAGTCCTTCATTCATGTAATACTGTGCAACAGCAAAAGCCATAAATGGGGGCGATACCGTGAGAATGCGGGCTTGCCATCCGGCGAAAGTGCTGGCATATAAGCCATGTTTTTTACAGGCCTGTGCAAATACAGTAATGGGCCCTTTATCGGGTTCTGAATAAAGCCTTCTTAGATTTGCATCTGCTGGAGCGCTCATGGCCGCTGCGGCAAAGCCACTGAAAACAAAACAGCCTAGTCTTTCTATCTGTGAAAGAGGCTGCTTTTTCTCGGTTCTTTCTAAAAATGCGGTACTGGTTTGAATAGTCATCCAACCAACAGAGTCGCGCAAAGCTAAAGAAGGATATAGCCTTCTATAGATAGTTGCCAGATTGGGTAAAGCACTGGAGGTGGTTTTGTTTAATTCTCTTGCGACTAAATAGGCTGTCCATGAAGATTCCGCACAGCCTGCAATAGCTCCTCCAACAATGCCCTGGATCAGAACATTATTTAAGCCATCGGTGCCATATTTTGCAAGTTGGACAAGATTATTGCCTGTTAACGAGCACAAAACGGTATAGGTATAGTTCCAAAAGTTGCCGGTATAAATACTTTTAACCCCTTTTACAACGGAGAGGTTGGGGTTGTTAAGTTTATATCTCTCAGCAAAAGCTCTGCTGATACTCAGTTTAGGATTGTTTTGCATATCGGCTTTCACGCCAAGAAAGGCCCCGGCTATCACTTGCCCTGCGCTGGTGGTAAACAAAGGCAGTCCAAGCCTGTAGTACCAATCTGGATTGAGCACTTGGGTTAGCGTGGTTTCAGCTTTGCTGGAAGTTTGGCTTAACATATTTCATCCTTGTATTTTGACTGATCAATTGACTAAGTTTGAATGCGACTCATAGCTACCGGTAAGCGCAGCTTTTGAATGCTTGTAAATAAAGCCAATCAAAGCGCCACCAATGGGTGCGACAAACATCCTGGGTACAGCGCCTTTCCATAACTCAGTAACCGAGGTGTTTTTAAATACAGTGGCATAGGAAGGCTTGGCCTTAGGATTTGTTTTCACCGCTTTTTGCATTTCTCGGGCTAAAGTGTCAAAAGGTTGAGAGACCCATGTTGTCACAAGCCCTCCAAGATAGCGGCCACTTGCATCCCAGGCATCGGATTCTTTTTTGGTATGTTTTAGGTGGGTTTGCAAAAGCCTTCCAAGTTGAGGGCCTAAATAAAGAACATTGATTAGGAATATAAGCTCTCTTGTCATCATGCTGCTTAGACCAGCCCATAATTTCGACGGTTGAACGCTAAAATTTTGCAGCGCTTGAGTAAAAGAAATACCATCTTTATGGGACCTAAATATCAAATGATCAGCTGCTGTTAAGCAAAGCGCTCCTGAAATAGCCGAGCTCACCAAAGCGGGTATACGGCCATATTGTTGGTGAATTTTGTCATTCACCGTAAACTCAGCCGCGCAGACCAAGCCGAAAATGCCCGAAAAAGGCGGAATAGATTTGCTGATTTCAGAAAATAAAGCCAAGGAAGGTTTTACGGATAAGCCTGCTTGCAGCCTAATTTTAAAAGTTTCAGCTGGAGAAACCACTGTTCCAGCTCCAATTCCAGCGGCTGCTCCAGCTATCAAGTCAGTTAAAATAGGTGATTGACTGAAATAGTTTTTTATCAAAGATAAATCTAAAGCAAGGCTGGCTAAAGGCAAGGCGGCCTCAGCGGTTTCCCCTTTGCTTTTTGGGCTGTTAATAGGCATTTTGGTGACCTTTAAGAGAGCGGCTAGTGTTTTACCCAATATATAATGAGATAAGCTAGCATCTGCCTTATTGGCAATCTATTAGTATTATTACCTATTGAGCGCTATTAACCGAGGTCAGGCGTTTGAGTTTTATCAGGGTTCCTGGCCTTTCTTGGACAGCACCTTATCAGTAAAGCCAATAAAATAAAGATGCCCGCTAAGCTAAAACAGCTTTGGCTAAAGTATAGGTTTGCTATGCTGCCTGTCTCAGCCCATGAGCCAATAGCTGGATTGCGCAATCTGCCATGGTGATGCCCGGTAAAAGGAGGATGTAACAGCTCTTGCGGGTCTCGTTCCATGTGATACAGAGAATAGCCTTGACGATGCCCTAAAGAATTATAATATTTAATGGATTTTATATTCCCAATTCCTAGGCAAGGTTCGAGCTCAAAAGGAATATTTCTGGGGTTAAGCCTATGTAAAACACTGATATAAATTTCTGATCCAGTTTGTCTATTTGCTAACATGTTAATCTGTCGAAGCAGTTCGGATTTGCTATCGCCTGCATTTAAAGCAAGAACTTGCTCAATTTCACCTAATAGAAATAAAGTTTTGCTTGCACCATGCTTGAGTAAAAATAGTTTTTGCTCAGCATTCATCTGGTTAAATTCATCAGGAAAATCTTTTGGGAACACCGCTATAGCTTCTTTATGGAGTGCGAGGTTTTCTTTGCTTAAATTGGATGAATCCAATTCTTCAATAAGGCCGTCTTGCATCACTATCATATTCTTTCTTTCAAGCAATGCCATGGCAATGGCATGTTGAGAATGTGCCAGAGTTTCTGCTTCAGAAGGGTTGGTAGGGTAATCATAGAGATGACTGGTGCTGTTAAAGACATAAGCTGTATTTGAATACTGATCTTTACTCAATAATGGCAACAAATTTAAATGGATCTCCATTGGCATAAACTTTCTCCTTGATATAAAGGCGGCATTATAAGCCTTAATTCGCAAGAAAGACTTAAATTTTTTCCTTTAAGTAAAGTTTCTGCATTTAATCTGTTGAGTTTTAGCTTGGAATCGTTATAATGACGTCTCTTTTGCTGGCATAGCTCAGCTGGTAGAGCAACTGATTTGTAATCAGTAGGTCACGGGTTCGACTCCTGTTGCCAGCACCAGATGAGTCATCTAGTAAAAGTTATCAATACGGAGCGGTAGTTCAGCTGGTTAGAATGCTGGCCTGTCACGCCGGAGGTCGCGGGTTCGAGTCCCGTCCGCTCCGCCATAGTTTTAAAAATACGCAAATTCTTTGTAGTGCTCGTTTGTTTCGCCTCAACTTTGCGCATTTTTAAGATCTATGGAATCTTTGCGGGACTTGAACCCGAATCCCGAAGGGATGGGTTCGACTAATTCGTCTGGAACGAATTTGAGCGTTGCACGAAGAGCGACGAGCTTAAAAGCCGAAGGGCAAGGAGGCCCGAAGTAATCCCGTCCGCTCCGCCATTATAAAGTCCAATAAGATTCAAAAAAGTCCATTAAGCCCTTATTAATAAAGGGGTTTAAGGAATTCACATGTTTGCAGATATCCAATGGCATATATGAAAATCCAACCATTTTAGGGGTATAATCTAAATCAAGCAAAGGAGATACCCCTATGCCTTTAAATGATCTTTTAATCCGTACTGCAAAACCCCTTGATAAAGCATATAAGCTTTCAGATGAAAAAGGCTTGTTTCTGCTTATTAATCCCAATGGCTCGAAGTACTGGCGACTAAATATTATTTTGTTGGAAAAGAGAAGCTTCTAGCCTTGGGGGTATATCCTGAGGTGAAATTAGCCGAGGCGAGAGAAAAGCGCGACCAAGCACGCAAATTGCTTACTGAAAACATTGACCCAAGTATGGCTAAACGTGCTTCAAGGCGGGCTGCAATATTTGCTTCTGAAAATACTTTTGAAGCAGTTGCTCGTGAATGGCACGAAAAATTTCTATCTAACTGGACAGAAGGCCATGCTAATAGAATTATAACCCGACTGGAAAGAGATGTGTTCCCTTGGCTCGGTAAGCAGGCTATTGAGGCAATAACTGCTCCTGAACTTTTACATGTATTGCGCAGAATCGAAAAGCGAGGAGCCGTAGATACTGCTCATAGAATTCTACAGAACTGTGGTCAAATATTCCGTTACGCTATTGCAACAGCCAGAGCACAGCGTGATATCTCTGCTGATTTAAGAGGGGCTTTGCAGCCAGTTAAGAAACAACATTTGCCTACCATTACTGACCCTAGAGAAAAAGTCAAAGCCATTTAAAGTTAAGCGGGGGGCGCCCAGGCTGCACAAGCATAGTGAGGAAGATGCCGTGCTAGAAGTCAATACAAGTAATAAGTCAATGAGGTTATTCATCGCATAGATACAATCGATTTTAGTTGCTTACTTCAAAGTATTTATAACCATATTATCTCGGTCCAAATAGCTTTCCAGTTATTGTAGAGCCTACATCATAAAGTTTCTCAAAAGTACTTCCAATTAATAATGGCCCCATTAAAATAGCACTAAATGCTATGCCTACAGTTGGTGAAATTATCTTGCCAATTATACCAGGTTTCATCTTTTCGATAGCAGGAAGTGAAAGTATTGCTAAGGTAACCAAAATCACTTTTTTATTGGCATAAAAATAATCAGAATATGTTTTGTGTATATCAGTGCCCCCAAGGATTATTTTTCCGCCGCAATCATGAAGATAAACTTTAGTATCATCTGGAGTTGTAAACGTTTTTTTACTAAGAGGTAATAAACTGTATGCTAGCGGAAGAATGCAGCTAATAATTAAACCTGGAAGGATACTTTCAGTATATGATTTTTGTCTTACACCAGAATTAGATATTTGACCAAGACTATCATACAACCTACCAACAGCTGACAACTCAATAAGCACATTTGTTGTCCAGGCTACAGATAAAGCTATCCATCTACTTGCTACATAGTTTGACTGACTTGCAATTTCAATACCTACTACAGCACTAAGAAAACCATAGGGAACATAAGCTTTGCCATGTTTAAACGAATCAGCAATTTGCATTCCCAGTGTGCAAAATAACAGACCTGCAACAAAATAAGCATATCGCCTTATTTTATTATTCACTCCAGCATGATGTAGTAAACTCAATGTTAAACCTACGCAATTTTTGAGGGTATCTGATTCAAGAATTGAACTGCCTAAAATACCCCAGTCATAATCAGATTCTCTAAATTTTTCAAATAAACTATTAATCTTGTTAACATCTAGAGAATCAAAGGTTATTACGGTGACGTCATATAAATGAGATTTGAGATCAAGTTCATCTCTTTCCAAAGAGTGAAACACACCTTGAGATCGAAGAGCTTTCGGGTCAGAAGGGTACAAGCTTATGTAATAGCCTTCACCCATTTCAGGATAATAGCCATATCCAGATAAAGGCTTGCCATCTTTATGGAGGCATTTGCCACCTTTATCAGTTTGAAGTGAAACATGTCCCCAAGGTTTAGGCCTATTGGCAAGTAATTGGCTAGCTATATAATCAGGCTTTGGAGTCCATATTCTTACTATTACATAATCTTTACCCATTTTTTACATCCTTACATCATGTTACACCTATTTTGACTTTTTATGTCTCCAATCCTTTCTGAAACTTGAAGAGCTAATTCAACAGGATTAATTTCTATACCAGTTAATTTTTTGACTGGCTCACAAAGAGTTGCAAGTGCTTTGCTAGCGCCTGCTGCTCTTATAGTGCTGATTGTTTCAAAATTATGCAAAATAGGCTCAAGGTATTGCTTAGGAACAATGTTCAGGGCATAAGCTACACCTTCTTCTCTTAGCAATTGAGATACTTTTGATTCAGAAGCGATATTATATGTTGATTTAAATTCTTCTTCAGTTGTGGCTGGAGTAGCTGCAGCTCCAGTAGAGGTTGCAAAGACTGTAGAAGTATTTTTTGTGAGAGATATAAGTACAAATTGCTCGTCTCCTCTTCCTCTAATAAACTGTAATATTAATATTCTGGAGCCATCTGTTTTTTGCACTGAATACGATGCAAATTCAGTATTTTCATCGTAAGTTTTACCTTCGCTGGAGATTATACATGTACGCATAATACTGCCCTCATGATTGATGATGTACGCTTAGTAAGCATATAACATTTAACTTACCAAGTGTTTAACATTTATTGAACACTTTGCAGCGGCTAATTTTTAATAATCATAATTCATGCACATTTTGTAATAATTTAGAGTCATAAGGAATGCCTGATTTTAAATTCCAAATATTATGTGCAGCAATTTTCTTATGATGGCCCAGATAATTACTATTGTGGGCTTACCTGTTTTTTAAAGCCTTTCATAAAATGTCCTTATTTCAGGATTAAATTGCATGGCAACAATCGAAGGAAAATAGAGCGCCTTGCGTAAATCTTTATTGCCAGTTTTTGATATTCGAGTTCTACAATTTACTGATGAGCCAGACTGAAATTGCCTTGGATTCAGCCCAACAAAAGCAACAACCTGCTTAGCATTTTTAAAAGTCGAAGTATCAATAAAGCAAGTCATTGATATGGGGCGCGTGAATCATTATAAGTTCTGCTTCTCCTAGATGCGCTTAGATGAAAGTATATGAAACTGTGCGTTCAGTTTACTTTTTGATCAGCAGTGTTAAGATAAAATAGTGCTGGAACAGGATGTTTAAGCATAGCTATAAATATTCATGGAGGAGTAAAAATGACAGAAACTATACACAGGCTACCCGAAGTTAAAAATATCACAGGATTGTCACGTTCTACCATTTATGATTTGGTTAAACGAGGTGAGTTTCCACAACCCATTTCATTAGGTTTAAGAGCTGTTGGGTGGTTAGATAGTGAAATTGAATCATGGATACAAGGACGTATTGATAGTCGGACTAAGAATTAATAAATATACATTTCGTGATTATTATTTATTTCAACATCGCTTTATTATTGATAATATTCTAGTGGACATCGAATAAAATTTACTTAGAAAATACAGACAATAAATTAATTAAGGGGTACATTCAGGGGTATTTTAGAAAATAAAAAAAATATAGCCTTTGATTTTAAAAGGCTATATTTTGAAATGTGAAGGACGTCCGCCCGCCATAGTTTTAAAAATACGCAAATTTTTTGTTGAAACATCATCTCGCACGTCAGTGCTCGTTTGTTTCGCCTCAACTTTGCGCATTTTTAAGATCTATGGAATCTTTGCGGGACTTGAACCCGAATCCCGAAGGGATGGGTTCGACTAATTTCCTATGAAGCGGGAAAGCGATTGCTGAGAACATGGTAGTTTCCTCAAAAGCCTATCCAATAAGTAGCAAGTATATCAATTTAGCTACAAGCTTTAAACTTGCACATTACTGGGCTGGTGCGGCCTCAATATGGGCTTTATTTAAAAGCAGGGGTAAACAACAAGCTTTCAAGCTCTGTCAAGGAAGAGACCTGATAATGGGCTGTAATGCCTTCAGGGCTGGATTTGTTGTTGGCATTTAGCCAACAGGTGTGGAGCCCAGCATTAATTCCCCCCAGAATGTCAGAGTCTGGATTATCTCCGACCATTAAAACCTTCTCTTTATTAGGGTTGCCCATCATAGAAAGGGCGTGATCAAAAATCCCAGGATGGGGTTTGGCAAGGCCGATTTGTTCTGATATGACTAATATATCAAAGTAAGCTTTAAGGCCGGTCCGTTCAAGGCGAACTTGCTGTAGTTCAGTAAAACCATTCGTTATAATGCCCAGTCTTACCTTGCCTTTTAGGTTGTTTAGTAAGCTGACCGCACCTTCTAGAGGGGCGCAAACTTCAGCCATCGCAGAGAGAAAGGCGCTGTTTAATTGTTGAGTTGAGACCTGTAATTTGTTAGCCCAGGAGTCAAAGCGGCGGTTTTGCAATTGCTGTGCGGTAATGCTGCCGTTTTGATATTCAACCCAGAGAGGTTTATTGAGCATTTGATAGTTTTGATAATCTTGCTCTGTGAAGTTAACTCCGAAGCAAGAGAACATCATTTGTAATCCGCTGAATGCATCAAAGTTAAACAGGGTATCATCCGCGTCAAATAGAACCCATTCATAATTATTAAGTTTCAAGCAAGTTCTCCAAAGCCCCAATCAACAAAGATTAGGGCTTTTAAGATATTGAATCAAGGCTTTAAGCTGTCAGCTCTCTTGATTGAGAAGACTGTGCTGCTTCCGAGCTTGCTGTGAAAATAGGTGCCACTGCTCCAGGTGTTGCTAATAAAGCTTGTACAGATTCACTAGGCGCTGGTTTGCCCTTGCAAGCATTTAGCCTTGTTCTAAGGCCTTTTATGGCAGCAAGCACTGCGGTCGGGCCTGAATGTGAGGCATTGCTGTAAGTCATACCTTGAATAAGCCCCATGCTGTCTTTAATAACAGAAGCCAGTTCTGGGTCAAGTTTTGTTAATCGATTTCTTTCGTGCTTATCATAGCGTGATTCAAGGTAGCCAAATAGTTCCAGGTTAAATGAAGCTACTTCAGCAAAGACCATATCAGCTATGGGTTGGTTGATATACAAGGATTGGAACACGTTAGGCGTCCCGCCCAGTATACAAACAATCCAGGCCATTGCCATAATGGAGCTTTGTTTAGTGGAAGAGAGGATATGAGGATACTCGCGCTCATGTTCTCGGCCGCCAAATATTTCCACTCCTATTTTTCTGCCAAATTCCTTTGTTAAAGCAGACATCACAGTCATTGAAATAACTGACATGGGTCCAGTAACATATTTGCCCATCGCTTCGTTGTGAAACACGGTGCTGCCCATATCCGCGCCTATGCCATAGAAATTAGATAAACCATAAGCTGTAATTCCAACGCAAGCGGCTGCTGTGAGATAAGAAGCTCTGCTTGCAGCTATTGAAACCTCTGGGTTAAATCCTTCTTTATCGGCAAGACCTTGGAAGGCTTTGATTAATTCCTCATTGCTGCGCTTCTGTTGCAATAGAGCAATGATTTTATCATTTGAATTTTTTGCCTCATATTGCGCATCCTGTGGTTTGCCAAAAGTTCTTTCTAGAAGCTGGCAAATGTCACGCAGGCTTATGTCAATGATGACTTTATGCCCAAAAGGAGAGGGCTTGAGTATTTCTTTGTTCAATTCATTAAACAATTTAATGAATCGATTTAGTCCGTAATTCAGTTTAGCTTGGGCAATAAGGAAAGCTTTTTCATCTTCATTGTTGCTGCCTAAGTGGCCAGCGATTTCTTTTAAAGCGCCTATGCCTAAACTGTGAATGACCGGGAAAGAAAGCAGGTTGGCAAGTAGCGAGGCTGCGGCGCAAATTCCCCATGTCAGCGGGAATTCAAAAAATTCAGCAAATCCTGTGGCAATATTGCTATCAGGAAAAGTTTCTCTGATTTTTGGGCCAAGACCTTGTTCGGATACGCATGAAATCCAGGCTAGATAAGCAAAAGTCCCTGCTGCGTTAAGAGAGAATAAATAGTTAGTTGCAGTTTGTGCTGTTGCTAAAGAAAGCTCAGGGCTTTGCCAATGAGAAGGATTGAGTCTGTCCAGTAATCCAATGTAGTTTCTGCGGCCTAAATATTCAATTAAAAGGTATTTTCCGGCAAGTGCAGCTGCGCCAAATATAATGGCTGGAATCCATGCTGCATCTTCCATCCCTTTTTCGGCCCAAGCAAAAATCAATAAGCAAGCCAAAATCCCTTGCGGAAGCATGGCAAAAAAGGTATTGGTTTGACCAAAATTCGGTAAGTCGGTTAAATAGCGGCCATACCAAGGCGCGGTTCCTGCTAATGCAGTGGGGCTTGCCACCGCCTGTGGCAAAAGCTGGACAGAACTATTTATCTGCCCTGTAGTCGCAGCTGGAACTATTAAGGGATCTGCTAAAGCTGGCGGTGCATTATTAGCTCCTGACGTCAGTGCAGTCGCTTCTGGCTTGGCTGCCTCTGTTAAATCAAGAGGCCCTACTGAGTCGTCAGCTGCAGAAGTTTTTTTATCAGCGGTTATGAAATCTGGTGCGGCAGCGGCTTGAGGTCCAGCAGATAAAGCTTCTTCTTCCTCTGACCCTGCATTTGAACCGGATGCATCTCTTCCCCCACTTAGTTTTGCAGCGGCTGGAGTAGTGGCTAAAGTGCTGACAGAAACCGCTCTAGGTGATCTGCTTTCAGGTGGCAATAATGCGCTGTGTTTATTTAGAAGATTTCTGGCAACAGCATGGGCTGTCGAATGAGCTGCCGGAGTTTGTATTGCCCCAGCTAGAGGACTGGCTAACTCAACGGTGGCTGAAACGTTGTGGGAGCTGGTGTTAAGCGGATGGCCTGTCGGTCTCTGTCCTGGTTTAGAGCTGTGCATAAATCCTCCTGATTTGCCATTATTTACGGATTATAGAGTAAATGTTCGGTAGGCTTAAATTAAAATTTTTATTTAGGCTATTTTTCTACGTCGGTATATTGACGACATAATACATATGACATAAAATATGTCATTAACTGATATTGAGGAATTCCTTATGCCAGAGATCCTTTTTCCCAGCAGAATTGCTTTAGGAAGGGCTTTTTGTAATCGAGAAAGTGAAAGAGAGATGTTGGTGCAAAATGTCCAACAAATTCGCCATACTTTAATTATCTCGCCCAGACGTTATGGTAAAACTTCTTTGGCGCTTCAGGCTATCTCAGAAAGCAAAGTACCTTACGCCTATATTAATTTTTTTAATGCACTGCGTGATGAAGATGTAGCAAAAAAGTTTGTAGGAGGATTTAGCAGCCTTTTGACAACGCTGATGCCGGCTTCACAAAAAGCTTTAAAAAGCTTAGCTGCCGTTCTTGCAAATACTCAGGTTAGTCTTGAAGTAAAAGGGGTGGGGGCTTCATTTAGCGTGAAACCGACAAGCGAAGGCCCGCTTGAAACGGTGCAACACCTATTGGCTGATATTGAAAAACTACTAGAAGCCGAAAATAAAAAAGCGGTCATTTTTTTGGATGAGTTTCAGGATATCGTTAAAACTGAGATGAGCGATTTACTGCAGGCAGAACTTCGTGATTTTGCTCAGCGCACGCAAAGACTGACCTTTATTATTTCAGGCAGCCATAGGCATATGCTCAATAAAATTTTTGATGACAGAAGTAAACCTTTTTACAAGTTATGTGATCGCATTAACCTGCAAAGAATTAAGTCAGCTGATTATACGGCTTTTATACAAAAACATGCGAAGTCGCAATGGAAAAAGCCCTTGGCACTTGAAGTTATTAATGAAATTTTGCAATTAACTGAAAATCACCCTTACTACGTTAATAAAATATGTGCCAAATTATGGAATCTGGATAGACTTCCTACCAAAACAGACGTGGATTTGTCATGGATATTGCTCGGAGAAGAAGAATACGACTCTGTAGTCAATGATATTTCTCTGCTATCAAAAAACCAACGCCTGGTATTGCAGGCATTATCGCAAAGAGACTATTTGCAAGAGCCCAATTCTATTAGCATGATTCAGGAACTAAAAATGGCCCATAGTAGCATTAGTCAAGCCTTAGAAGCCCTGCTTAAAAATGACTTTATTGAAAACACAGCTCAAGGTTATCGAGTTGTCGATCCTCTAATTAAATATGTATTAAATAAAGCGGCTTAATAAATAAGGCTTTATGCCAGCAAATAATTAAATTAAAATTTTGAGGAAATGATAATTGGCAGGGAGCGCTAATGATGTTCAATCCTAATAAAAAAACCGATTTATGCAAAAAGATGGTAGATGCCTGTATTAACAATTACGATGAAGTTGAAGAATTAATAGAGGAAGCAAAACAGGCAGATACGGATGATAAGACTTTATCCAGTAACGAGACACCTTTTTTAGCTGCTGCCTATGAGGGGCACTTGAATAAATTGCTCAATTATAATGCGCCCATTTTAACCGCGGCAGAACATGGGAAGTTCGATATTGTTTGCTTGTTGCTTGAAAACGGGGCCGAGCCTAATGTGCAAGATGTGTATGGCCGAGGCATTTTGTACTTCTTGGTTGAATGGGCCTGCAAAGAAAAACAAGCAGGCGATTTTTACTTGCAGAAAACTAAAGCGTTATTTGAATCGGGCATAAAAAACGGACAGCCTATTAAGCCTAACTTACCTGATATGTGCGGGGTGACTCCTGCCATGTATGCCAATATCAATGGACAAGCTGATTTAGCCGTAATTTTGTTTGAGCATGGCGCCATTCTCACTGAAGCACAAAGAACAAAACAAGCTAAATTAGCCCATTCTAAAGCAAAAGCAGAAAGTAAATTGGGTTCTCAGCTCACTGCAATGACATTTATATCGCCTGCTGAGCAATCTAAACAAGTTTATGAGCCGCCGGTTTGCATGAATCCATAAAACATTAAGCAGCATATTGCTGTTTAATGGTTTTTCACAAAGCTAGAGGCAGTAGATGAAAGTGGAGGCGACCTTCTAGCCTGACCTCGGCACATGTTCTGCTGCTACCGTTGCTTCCTTCCGGACCTGGCGGGGTTTACAGCGTATCATTGCGAGGAGACCAGTCGGTCACCATTGAGTGGCGCATTCTAACATAACCCAAACAATTCAGTAAACTGATATAATTCGCTTTGGCTTATGTGAAGGAAACATTATGCAAAAAAAATTTAACAGTTTTAAAGAATTTTATCCCTTTTATTTAGCAGAGCACGCTAATCCAATATGTCGTTTACTACACTTTATCGGCAGTTTAAGTATTGTTATGCTGCTTGTTTTTGTTCTACTTTCAGGGCGTTGGCCCTATCTCATTGCCATGCCTTTGATAGGCTATGGATTTGCCTGGTTGGGGCATTATGCTTTCGAAAAAAACCAACCTGCTACTTTTCGCTATCCGTTTTACAGCTTGATAGGGGATTGGGTGATGTTTAAAGATATTTTGTTAGGCAAAGTGAAGATTAAGGACAAGTCAATATGAAAAAACATTTTAAAAAATTGCTGCCTGACTTTGAGCGCTTTGCCCAAGATAAGGGCTTATCAAGGATTCGCAATTATTTATTTAATCCTTTGCTATGGCATGTTAATCGCAGGTCGATAGCTAAGGGAGCAGCCATCGGTTTGCTAATTGCTTTTGTGCCTTTGCCTATGCAGATGTTGTTAGCAGCCATTTTTGCTATCGTATTTAGGGCAAATTTGCCTATTGCTATCGCACTGACCTGGATCACCAATCCGGTTACATTTTTACCGATTAATTATGTTATTTTTAAAGTCGGTGAGTTTGTGTTAAATGACCACTCCGCTTATCACGTCGTACAAGCTTTTGAATTTGATAAATCCTGGCGTGACATTGCCAGTCAGCTTTTAAATTGGTTGCACAGTGTAGGCAAACCTTATTTATTTGGTCTGCCGATTGTTGCAATCAGTGCCTCGATATTGAGTTATGGCTTAATACAAATAGTATGGCGCTTGAGCATTTATTTTCGCCTAAAGAAAAGAAAAAAGAGTCAGGCTTAGTATTATGCTTTTTTAAACCTAAGGTGAATCGAAGTTTTAACGCAGTATTAGGGCAAAAGAAACTGATAGTGGCGGAGAGAGGGAGAAGCTCAGCACATCCTGTGCCTCGGCCTTCGGCTCGTCGTCGCTTTGCTCCGACGATCAAATTCTGTTCCAGGCGAATTTGTCGAACCCTGGCGAGGGTTCTCACCCACTCATCTCCATAGCTCTTAAAATTCTCCAAAGTCAAGGCGAAACGAACGAGCACTAGGGAGTTTGGTTGGTGTCAAATGACTGACGTGCAAGATGAAGTTTCAACGACGGATTTGGAGAATTTTAAAGCTATGGCGGAGAGAGAGGGATTCGAACCCTCGATACGGTTTGACCCGTATACACGCTTTCCAGGCGTGCTCCTTCAACCGCTCGGACATCTCTCCGGTAAAACACCCTGCGAGCAGCAATCGAATGGCTTCAACCGCTTGGCGCTCTCCAGGAAGGCGCTAAGTTACATCATCTTTGAGTAAATTACAAATAAAATTTGCCAAAAACCGGCAGTTTAGAATTGCCCTTATTTCTGCTATCATGCTCGAAAGCTTTTAAAAAGGTTTAGCTATGAGTTATCAAGTACTAGCAAGGAAATGGCGCCCCAGCAATTTTCAAGAAATGGTGGGTCAATCTCAGGTTTTAAAAGGTCTAGTTCACGCATTAGATGAGCAAAGGCTGCATCATGCCTATTTATTTACTGGGACCCGCGGGGTCGGTAAAACCACTTTGGCCAGAATCGTGGCTAAATGCTTAAACTGCGAGCAAGGCATTAGTTCAAAGCCATGCGGTAAATGCCAAACTTGCCTTGAGATTTCTCAAGGAAGATATGTCGATTTAATTGAAATTGATGCAGCTTCTCGTACCAAGGTTGAGGATACAAGGGAGCTTTTGGATAATGTCCAATATGCCCCTACTCGAGGCCGCTATAAAGTCTATTTAATTGATGAAGTGCATATGCTTTCAACTCACAGCTTTAATGCGCTGCTTAAAACCCTAGAAGAGCCGCCGGAGCATGTAAAGTTTTTGCTGGCGACAACAGATCCACAAAAGCTGCCTGTTACGGTATTATCACGCTGTTTGCAGTTTCATCTAAAAAATATCGATGCTAAAGATATTTCAGCTCATTTAAAACATATCTTGGATCAAGAAGGCTTTCATTACGAAGCGGCTGCTTTGAACGCTATTGCCAGAGCTGCCAATGGAAGCTTACGGGATGCTTTAAGCCTGTTAGACCAAGCTATCTCCTATGGAGAGGGTTCTGTTAGCAATGCTGCAACCTTGCAAATGTTGGGAAGTGTTGGTCAGCAGGAAATTATTGCAATAGTTGAGGCTTTGGCGGCTCAAAATAAAGAAGCCCTTTGCCAAGTCATGAGCGATTTGGCACAAACTACTTTAGATTATGCTGAAGTGCTCAATGCTTTAGGAAGGCTGCTTTATCAAATAGCACTCCAGCAGGTTTTGCCTAAAGCTGAAATTATGGAGTTTTCGAAAGAGCAAGTTGTTGATTTAGCTAAAATTTTACCGGCTGACATAGTGCAGGTTTTCTATCAAATCAGTTTGATGGGAAAAAGAGATTTAAATTTGGCGCCAGACCCGAAAACAGGCTTTGAGATGACCTTATTGCGAATGTTGGCTTTTAGACCTTTGCGGTTGCCACAAGCTGATTTATCAGACAGAAAAACTTCGGCAATACAATCTGAAGCCATTAGGCCTATTGCTAGCAAGCCAGCAAAGATAAGCCCTGATACAAGCCTTAAGCAGGCTGCATCTCAGCACCAAGCTCCCGTTGTTACACCGAAAAGTAGCGAGCTGGCAGGTAAAAATTGGCATGAGATTTTGGCAGAGCTTCATTTAACTGGCATGTTAAAACAGTTAGCTTATAACTGTGCTCTAATTTCTTATGAAAATGAGCAGCTTAAATTGGCAATTCATGAAAAACATGCCCCTATTTTAAATGAAAAGCTTAAAAGCAAGCTGGCGGATGCCATTGAGCAGACATTTGGGCAAAAAATTAAGCTCAGTATCCATATTGAAGGCCAAGTTGCTGAAACTCCTGCTGAACAGGCAAA
>JARDZR010000005.1 GCA_029240715.1 Gammaproteobacteria bacterium | reverse complement strand
CAGGAATTAGCAGATTATGGCATGCATTTAGGCACAGCTTTCCAATTAGTGGATGACATTATGGACTACACTGCTTCTGCTAAGGAAATGGGCAAGAATATTGGAGATGATTTGGCAGAGGGCAAACCCACTTTGCCTTTAATCTATGCTATGCAACATGGCTCAAACCAGGAAGCTGAAATTATCCGCCAAGCTATTAGAAACAGCAGCATAGAACAGCTTGCTGCCATTCAGGAAATCTTGGGGAAAACCGGCGCCATTGAACTCACAAGAAACAAAGCTATGCAAGAAGCCGAGAAAGCCAAAACCAAACTCAAGTTTTTACCTGAATCCCCCTACAAAGAAGCCTTGCTTGCATTATGTGATTTAGCAGTAGCAAGAAATCATTAGCCACTGTCATAACTGACTGGCCAAAAATCCAGATATTAACTAGCTCGCCGCCTTGACGGGAATGGCAAACAAGAGAGGAAAATATGGCATTATCAGCAAAAGCCAAACAAAAAAAACAAACCCAGAAAACCAATAAACGCAAAGCCCAAGTTGCTGCGAAAAAGAAAACCTTGCTTCGCATGAACCAAGCCAGAAAGCATGCTGAAGAACATGCTTGTTGCGATCATGAGCATGATCATGGGAGAATAAAAATGGCAATGATAACTTTTAAAGGCAATTCCATCCATACCAATGGCGAACTACCTAAAGTGGGCCAGCTATGCCCCGACTTCCTTGTCACTAAAACGGATTTGAGCGAGCTCAAATTAAGCGAATTTAAAGGCCATAAACTAATTTTGAATATTTTCCCAAGTTTGGACACCCCGACCTGCGCCCTCTCAGTTCGCAAATTCAACGAACAGGCTACCGAGCACCCCAATGTTAAAGTAATCTGCATTTCAGCTGACCTGCCTTTTGCCCAAAAGCGTTTTTGCGGAGCTGAAAATATCAATAACGTTATAACCGGTTCAGTATTTCGCCATCCTGAATTTGCTGACAAGATTGGAGTCAGGATCACTGACGGCCCGCTCAGAGGCTTAATGTCCAGAGCAGTTATCGTTTTAGATGAAAACGGCAAAGTGCTTTATACAGAGCAGGTTTTTGAAGTTTCCCATGAACCTAATTATGAAGCAGCGCTAAAAGCTCTTGGATAAAGCTTTACTCCACCGTGACGCTTTTAGCTAAATTTCTTGGCTGATCGACATCGGTGCCTTTTAATACCGCTACATAATAAGCAAGCAATTGCAGAGGCACCGTATAGACAATCGCTGCGATTTCCTCTGCAATAGCTGGAAGTCCAATCACATGAACATTAGCCGGCAGCTCCTTTTTTAAGCTGGATTCGGTCACCACAAAAAGCTGCCCACCGCGGGCTTCGACTTCTTGAATATTGGCTTTAAGTTTATCCAACAAAGCATTTCTAGGGGCCAAAATAACAATCGGCATTTCAGGATCTACCAAGGCTAAAGGCCCATGCTTGAGCTCACCTGCCGGATAAGCTTCGGCATGAATATAGGAAATTTCTTTAAGCTTTAAAGCCCCTTCTAATGCCAAAGGATAAAAACAGCTTCTTCCCAAAAATAAAGCATGCTGTTTTTCAATAAATTGATTGGCTGTTAATTGGATCTCAGCATCCAGCCCCAAAGCCATCTGCAATAAGCCTGGAACTTGGCGTAAAGCGGTAGTTAGTTTAAGCTCTAAATCTGCCATTCCCCTCAGTCTGGTTAATAAGGCAGTAAATAGATACAGGCCGACTAGCTGAGTGACAAAAGCCTTGGTTGAAGCCACCCCTACCTCTGCTCCTGCCCGGGTCATAAATACTAAATCAGACTCTCTTACCAGAGAGCTTGTTGGCACATTGCAAATTACCATAGTCGCTGCATAGCCCAGAGTTTGGGCTTGGCGCAAAGCAGCCAAGGTATCGGCCGTTTCACCTGATTGGGAAATCGCTAAAAACAAAGTGTTGGGACGCACCACCGTTTGCCTGTAGCGCAGTTCGCTGGCTATTTCGACATCACAGGGGATTTTTGCCCATTCTTCCAGCCAATTTTTAGCAAGCATGCCGGCGTGATAGCTTGTACCACAAGCTACAATTTTAATGTTTTCAATTTCAGGCAGAATATCAGCGGCTTTTAGACCAAATGAATTAATCTGAACTCGTCCTTCTGAATCCATACAACCGCTCATAGTTTGAGTCACCACATCAGGCTGCTCAAAAATTTCTTTCAGCATAAAATGCTTATAATGCCCCTTACTGGCAGCATCGCTTAAAATATTTTGTTCTTCAATGGGCCTGGTCACGGCATGACCATGCAGATCGGTGATATTGATCATATGCCGAGTCACTTCGGCAATATCTCCTTCATGCAAGTAAACAAAACGATGAGTAACCGGCAGTAAAGACAAACTGTCTGAAGCAATAAAGTTTTCTTCAATTCCTAAACCAATCACCAATGGAGAGCCTGAACGTACTGCTACCAATCGGTCTGGTTCATCTAAATTCATGGCAACAATGGCATAAGCCCCTTTTAGACGGGATACCACTGCTCTGATGGCTAAGATCAAATTTTTCCCAGACTGCATAGCCTGATGAATTAAATGCGCGATGACTTCAGTATCGGTATCAGAATGGAACTCAACACCTTGAGCTTGAAGCTCAGCTTTGAGTTCAGCATAGTTTTCAATGATGCCATTGTGGACTATGGCGATTTTTTTGCCTGACATATGAGGATGAGCATTGCGTTCCGAAGGTTTGCCATGAGTAGCCCAGCGAGTATGGGCAATCCCGATCTTGCCAAAGCAGGGTTCTTGGCTGATCTTGCCAGCCAGCTCCGCTACTTTTCCTACTGCACGCTTTCTTAGGATGCTTGGTTGCTCATCAATAACAGCCAAACCCGCTGAGTCATAGCCTCGATATTCAAGACGCTTTAAACCCTCTATTAAAATGGGCACAACGTTGCGCTCTGCTATGGCCCCAACAATTCCACACATATCAAATCCTTATTTTTTGCTTGGCCTGGTCCAGCCTTCAATAGTTGTTTGCTTGGAACGAGACAAAGTTAATTTGCCGGCAGGAGCATCGCTTGTTATCGTGGAACCTGCTCCAATGCTTGCCCCTTTCCCAATTGTTACAGGCGCTACCAATTGTACATCAGAACCAATAAAGGCTTCATCCTCAATCACAGTTTGATGTTTATTAGCTCCGTCATAATAGCACCTCGTTCAATCATGCAGTCTTCTAATACCGAATTGGCCTTGATTTCCACATTGTGCCCTAGCTGCACATTTTTAAGCAGCACATTTGGGCCAATAATGCAGTTTTCACCTAAAGTCACATCGCCTTCAAATATGACGTTGACGTCAATAATGCAGTCTCTGGCAGGGATCACACGGCCTCTTATATCTACTCTTGCTGGGTCGTACATAGTAACCCCATGCAGCATTAAATCCTGGGTTTGCCACTGTTGATAAATCCGCTCCAATCTTGCTAGCTCAACTCGAGTATTAGCCCCGTAAATCTCTTCAACTTTTTTAGGGCGAGAAACACTAATGTTAATTTGTTCCTGATGAGCCATAGTCACAATATCGGTTAAGTAATATTCTTTTTGCGCATTGTTATTAGAAAGATTAGGCAACCATTTTAGTAATAACTCGGCAGGCACACAGTAAATACCGGTATTAATTTCTTTAATCTGTTTTTCAAGGTCACTCGCATCTTTTTCTTCAACGATGCCCAATACGTGTTGATGTTCATCTCGCAAGATCCGCCCCAAACCTGATGGGTCGGATACCACTGCGGTCAAAAGACCCAATTGGTTTTTACCTGAAGCAGTCACGAAATTAGATAAAGTGTTTGGAGTAATTAAAGGGACGTCGCCATATAGAATTAAGACTTGGTTATTTGGATTTAAATAAGGCAATACCTGCTGCACAGCATGGCCTGTACCAAGCCTTTGTTTTTGTTCAATCCATTTTACGTTATCGCGATGCTGCATTGCAGTTAAGACAGTTTCACCCATATGACCGTAAACTACAAAAACTTCAGTCACATTATCTAAAGCTTCTGCGCTGTCAATGACATGATCTAATAAGGTTTTGCCAGCCAGTTTGTGCAATACTTTAGGCAGATTGGAACCCATACGGGTGCCACTGCCGCCAGCTAAAATAACAATACTCAACGCCATAAATTTCCCACTCATTTAAGCTTTTTGAGTATTTTATTTGAAGTTCAACCAGAAAGCACGGTAACTTAAAAAATAAATCCGCTTATTAGCGTGAGTTGGAATGGGCCTCTTCACTCGAATAAGCTGAACTGCTTTCAGAAGAACCTGTATTTCCAATCACCCCAAACCCTCTGGAAACTAAGGCGGTGTCATCTTCGCCTTGTCTGGTTCTTGAAATGGTACTCATCAGCTCAGCTTCTGAGGTATACATTGCAGGGTCTATTTTAAATAAATTGGAAAAAAATGTTGCGGCGCTATGAAAAATTCCGGGTCTTTGAGCTGCTCGAGCCTGTTCGGTTGATTGGCTTGGAACAATTCTTGATGAGCGTGAAAAAAAACGTAGTGACATTTGCAGCCTCCATGCTGACTTGTTTTAAAAAAAATTATTCAGGTTTATTTACAATAGGTTCTACATTATTTTGTGGCTTTTTAGCTTGATAAAAAGGGGCCATCAAAGAAATGCCGACAGAAACTGGCTCAGATGAGCTATCAAGAGGGCTAGCTGTGGCGAATTCGACCACTTCTTTATCTTCGGGAATAGGGCAGAGAGCCGATCTATATTCCTTGGTTCTCAGCTCAACATAAGGTTTAAAATAATCGTAAAGGTCTTTTCTACTTAGCATTAACATTCCTTGTCATGCAATTTACAGACAAATTAAATTTTTTTCTGCTATAAGTCAAATAATGGATTAATGTTTTTTGCGGAGTCGCATCAACTCCAATACTCTTAATTTAGCAATGGCTTCGGCCAAATCCTGCTGGGTCTTTTTATAGTCATGAGTGCCGCTCTTACTGGCCAGAAGTTTTTCCGCTTCCTGCTTGGCTTCTAAAGCAGCTGCTTCATTTACATCCTGAGGGCGTTCCACGCTATCAGCCAAAATGCTGATATGATGGGGCTGGACTTCAAGCATCCCCCCTGAAATATAAAGCAGTTCTTCATGTCCATCTGCCTGTTGAATACGCACTGCACCAGGAGCAATTTTAGTTAACAACTGTAAATGCCCCGGATATAAGCCGAGCTCACCTTCAGCACCTTTTACAAACAAAGCGGCTGCTTCGCCTGAAAAAATCTGGCCTTCTGGGCTTACTATGTCGAGTTTTACAGTCTTAGTCATACTTGCATTTCCTTTTGTCATCTCCGAACCTATTGGGGTCCAATTTTTTAAAAAACCGGGCCCGGCCTATGCGGAAACGACAATTTTCTACATTGATTTTGCTTTTTCAATCGCTTCGTCGATAGAGCCTACCATATAGAAAGCCTGTTCTGGCAAGTGATCGTATTCACCTGAAACAATGCCTTTAAAGCCTCTAATGGTTTCTTTTAAAGGAACGTATTTACCTGGGTTACCGGTAAAGACTTCTGCCACAAAGAACGGTTGCGATAAAAATCTTTGGATTTTACGAGCACGGGCCACAATCATTTTGTCTTCTTCAGACAATTCGTCCATACCCAATATCGCGATGATATCTTTTAGCTCTTTATAGCGTTGTAAAATCCTTTGAACTGCACGAGCCACATCATAGTGTTCTTGCCCAACGACTAATGGGTCTAATTGACGGCTAGTGGAATCCAATGGGTCCACCGCTGGATAAATACCCAACTCTGCAATTTGGCGAGACAATACAATAGTCGCGTCCAAGTGAGCAAAGGTAGTGGCAGGAGACGGGTCAGTTAAGTCATCCGCTGGAACGTAAACTGCTTGTACTGAGGTAATCGAACCTGTTTTGGTTGAGGTAATTCTTTCTTGAAGTACGCCCATTTCTTCAGCCAAGGTAGGCTGGTAACCTACTGCTGAAGGCATACGACCTAACAATGCTGATACTTCGGTTCCCGCCAAGGTATAACGATAGATATTGTCGACAAAGAACAATACATCACGACCTTCATTACGGAAGCCTTCTGCCATAGTTAGTCCAGTCAAAGCCACTCTTAAGCGGTTTCCTGGTGGCTCGTTCATCTGTCCATAGACTAGAGACACTTGGCCCAATACATTGGAATCTTTCATCTCATGGTAAAAGTCATTCCCTTCACGAGTCCGTTCACCTACTCCGGCAAATACGGAAAGTCCGCTGTGCCCTTTGGCAATGTTGTTGATTAACTCCATCATGCTGACCGTTTTACCCACGCCTGCACCACCAAACAAACCGACTTTACCACCTTTCGCAAATGGGCAGATCAGGTCAATAACTTTAATACCGGTTTCAAGGGTTTCAGTATTGTAAGCCAGCTCATCAAAGCTTGGGGCAGGCTGGTGAATAGCACGTCTTTCAGTTTCGCCAATCGGCCCTTTTTCATCAATGGGTTCACCTAGCACATTCATAATCCGTCCAAGGGTCTGAGGACCGATTGGTACCATAATGGGCTGTTGAGTATTTTCAACTTTCAAACCGCGACGTAGCCCGTCGGTCGAACCCATCGCAATGCCACGGACCATACCGTCCCCTAGCTGCTGTTGGACTTCAATAGTTAGGCCGTTTTCTTCTACCTTTAAGGCATCATAGATTTTAGGCACTGCATTGCGTGGAAACTCCACATCGATCACTGGGCCGATTATCTGGACTACTGTTCCGTTGCTACTCATGTTACATTCCTCTTAAAATAAATCTAATGTCACCCGACTGCTTCTGCACCAGAAACAATTTCAGCCAGCTCTTTGGTAATCGCTGCCTGGCGGGCTTTGTTATATTCCAGTTTTAATTCTTTAATCACTTCCCCGGCATTTTCAGTGGCATTTTTCATCGCCATCATTCTTGCAGCCTGTTCGCATGCCACGTTTTCAACCACTCCTTGATAAACCTGTGATTCGACATAACGCTCTAGCAACAAAGTTAACAAGGATTTAGCATCAGGCTCATAAATATAATCCCAATGCTGCTGTGATTCTTCACTTGAAGGCACTACGGGTAGAAGCTGCTCACAATGCGGAGTCTGGGTGATGGTATTGCTAAAATGGTTGGACACCAGAAATAATTTATCAATCTTGCCTTGGGCAAATGCATCCAGCATCACTTTAATGGAACCGATCAAGTCCTTAATAGCTGGCTGCTCACCCAGGTGATGCGCATAAGCTAAGATATTCATGCCTGTTCTTTTAAAATAAGCTTCTGCTTTATGGCCAATAATAGCCACATCAATTTCGACGTTTCTATCGGCCCAGGTTTTCATTTCAGCAAAAGTCTTTTTAAATAAATTGATATTTAAACCGCCGCAAAGCCCTCTATCGGTAGAAATCACAATAAAGCCCACTCTTTTCACTTCCCGGTTTTCCATATAGACATGGTGATATTCAGGATGAGATAAAGCCAAATGACCAATCACCTCACGCGCTTTATGGGCGTAAGGACGGCTGGCTTCCATACGGTCGCGCGCTTTTCTAAGCTTGCTAGCCGCAATCATTTCCATGGCCCGAGTAATCTTCTTGGTATTACCAATACTGCTTATTTGGGCTTTGATTTCTTTGGCTGTTGCCATCTACCGATACCTTTACCAAGTTTGGGTTTGTTTAAATTTCTCAATTGCCGAACTTAAGGCTTTAGCCACTTCATCGTCATATTTGCAGTGTTTATTAATGTCATCCAACAATGCCTTATGCTGAGAATCCATATACTGATGCAAGGCTGATTCAAAAGAGACCACCTTATTGATTGCCACATCGTCTACATAACCCTTTTCAACTGCAAACAATGATACTGCCATCTGGGCTACGCTTAATGGACTGTATTGTTTTTGCTTCATTAATTCCATTACACGCTGACCACGCTCTAACTGTTTACGAGTGACTTCATCTAGATCAGATGCAAACTGAGCAAAGGCTTCTAATTCACGGAATTGTGCTAATGCCAAGCGTACACCGCCACCCAGCTTTTTAATAATTTTAGTTTGGGCCGCTCCGCCAACACGAGATACAGAAGCCCCTGCATTAATCGCTGGGCGAATTCCCGAGTTAAACAAACCGGTTTCCAAGAAAATCTGACCGTCAGTAATAGAAATAACGTTAGTTGGAACGAAAGCTGAAATATCACCAGCCTGGGTTTCAATAATAGGCAAAGCAGTTAAAGAACCTGTCTTGCCGCGAACTTCACCCTTGGTCATTTTCTCAACGTATTCAGCGTTAACTCGAGCTGCCCTTTCTAACAGTCTTGAGTGTAAATAGAATACATCTCCTGGATAAGCTTCGCGTCCTGGTGGGCGGCGCAATAGCAAAGAAATTTGACGATAAGCCCAAGCTTGTTTGGTTAAATCATCATAGATAATCAAAGCATCTTGGCCAATATCTCTAAAATATTCACCCATCGCACATCCGGAATAAGGGGCGATAAATTGCAGTGCCGCCGCTTCAGCCGCAGAAGCTGCGACGATAATAGTATGAGCTAGAGCACCATGTTCCTCTAATTTGCGCACTACGTTTGCAATGGAGGAAGCTTTTTGGCCAATAGCCACATATATACATTTAATGCCGCTGTCTTTCTGGTTGATAATAGCATCGATCGCTACCGCGGTTTTTCCGGTTTGACGATCTCCAATAATCAACTCACGCTGACCTCTTCCGATTGGCACCATTGCATCGATTGCTTTTAAACCGGTTTGCACAGGTTGGTCCACGCTTTGACGGGCAATAACCCCAGGAGCTACTTTTTCAATAGGAGAAGTTAAAGTGCTATTAATTGGGCCTTTACCGTCAATTGGATTACCCAAAGCATCTACCACACGACCTAATAAGGCTTCCCCTACAGGTACTTCTAAAATTCTGCCGGTACAACGGGCAACTTGACCTTCCATAAGATGATCATATTCACCCAACACTACCGCGCCTACTGCATCTCTTTCTAAGTTAAGCGCTAAGCCAAATACATTGCCTGGCAGCTCAATCATTTCGCCATAGGCAACATTGCTAAGACCATGAATACGGATAATACCATCGCGAACGCTGACAATAATCCCCTCGTTGCGGGACTCAGCCTTGGTATCAAAATGCGCTATCCGCTGTTTAATTAAATCAGTTACTTCTGAGGGGTTTAATTGCATGCTATCCACCTTTTACTATTTTCTAAGTTCTTGTGCCAAACGATTCAACTGGCCCTTAACTGAGCCATCAATCACTAAATCGCCCGCTTTGATTATTGCTCCACCTATTAAGCTTTCATCGACTTCTACATTAAGCTCTATAGACTGATTAAGCTTTTTACTTAAAGCCTTTTTAATTTGTTCGACATAAGCTGGATCAACTGAAGTTGCACTGATTAAAACAGCCTTGCAAGCCTTTTGGCTTTCTGCCAAATATTCAGCATAAATTTCACTAATCTGCGGCAGCAAAGCGAGACGAGAATTTTCAGCCAAAACTCTAATAAAGTTTTGGATGGGCTTGTCAAATGAGCTCAAGCTTTTTTCCAATAAGATTTCTGCAAGTTCAGACTGGGTGCATTTAGGATGGTGCAGCAATTCATGCACTTCTTTCGCTGCAAAAAAATCACCTAAGCTTTCTAAAGCAGTAGCCCAGACTTTTTCATTATGCTGCTCCATTGCATATTCAAACGCAGCTTTTGCATAAGGCCTTGCTAGCGTACTTGCAGTTGCCATATTAGATCTCACCCGCTAAAGCAGACAGTAAATCCTGATTGGCCGCTTTATCAATATTGCGTTTAATAAGCTTTTCAGCCCCTTTTACGGCTACATCAGCAACCTGGCTACGTAAAACACCCAGCACTTTCATTTTTTCATGCTCAATTTCAAGCTCAGCTGTCTGTTTGATTCTGTCAGCAACATGTCTTGCTTCAAGCTTGGCCTGCTCTTCAATATGATGAGCACGCTGATTAGCTTGTTCAATAATGACAGAAGCCTGGGCCTTAGCTTCCCTAATAATTTCTTTTGCTTTGAAGTGCGCGACTTCTAAATCGTGTTGTCCGCGCTCTGCTGCAGCAAGCCCGTCCGCAATTTTTTTGCGGCGCTCTTCCAAGATTTTCATCAATGGCGGCCATACAAACTTCATAGTAAATATAATGAAGATTGCAAAAGTAATCATCTGCCCTATGAGCGTTGCATTAATATCCATGCTCAATACCCTTTTGTTTATTCAACTCAATTATGAGCCGGTGACTTGAGTGCCGACGTATTTCAACACTACAGCCAAGAATGGGTTGTTTGCGAAGAATAAGTATAAACCCATCGCGATAGAAATAGCCGCAAACGCATCCACTAATGCAGCAACCAAAAACATTCTTCCCATCAGCATTGCTGTGAGTTCAGGTTGGCGTGCAACCCCTTCCAAAAACTTACCTCCCAACATACCGAAACCAATCGCGGTACCTAGGGCAGCAAGACCAATTAACAATGCGGCAGCAATCGCGGTAGCACCCTGCACACTAGCAACTATACTTGCAACTTCCATCATTTTCTCCTCTCATAAAAAAATCAATCATTCAGCAGTAACTGCTGAGCTTTCGCGATAGGGTTTTGCAAAGGAGAGAATCGCGATATCTCTCTGTTTGCCGCCACAGTCTGAATTCAGCCAGGCGTTCAAAACAATAAGGGCAATCGCTTCGCAGCGATAGCCAGCCAATTAATGTGCTTCGCTAGCCATGTTCAAATAAACGATGGTCAGCATCATAAATACAAAAGCCTGAATCGTAATAATTAAAATATGGAAAATCGCCCAAATTGAACCGATAGTCCATTGGCTCCACCAAGGCAGTAAAGCAATTAATATAAAAATCAGTTCACCAGCAAATAAGTTACCATACAACCGCAAAGCTAAAGACAAGGGTTTAACCAGTTCATCCAAAGCCCTAAATAAAACATTGAGCGGAAACAGCTTCCAGCCAAAAGGTTGGGTTAAAATTTCTTTGCCCAAACCAAATAGCCCCTTAGTCTTAAAATTATAAAAAATAATCAGAATAAATACGGTCAAGGACATACCAAAAGTCATCATAGGATCTGAAGTGGGTACAATCTTAAAGTGCTCAACTCCGGCCAAGCCAAGCAAGCTTGGCACTAAGTCTACTGGCAGCAAGTCCATCAGGTTCATTAAGAACACCCAAACAAAAATAGTTAAAGCCAGCGGCGCAACCAATGAAGATTGACGAGAATAAGCTTCGCTGACGATGGACTCTACTTTCTCAACTGCGGTTTCAACAAAGTTTTGCCATTTGCCAGGAACCCCAGCCTGTGCCCGTCTTGCCACGAAATAAAATAAGCCTAGAAATAAACCGCCTAGAATCCAAGAAACCAATAAGCTATCAAGATTGAGCGCCCAGAAAGTATCAGCCTGACCGATCTTAAAATTCTGTAAGTTGAGCATCAAATGGGTAAGATGGTGCTGAACATAATCGGCAGAGCTAAAATTTTGTCCTGTCGTCATCTTGATCCCTTAATAATAAACATTTTCTACTCTCAGCGTTTTCGCTGAACCTTACGCGATGTTTTCGTGCAAATTCACCTCGCACGTCGCATCATTAACAGGGCGGCACCACCTACCTGCGTCCCCAAAATTCCTATTATAAACGCCCACCAGATCAAATTTAAAAATTTTGCGAACACTATCACAAAAATCGCTAAAATGATAAATTTTCCCAGCTCACCTTTATAAAAATTTTTAAGCAGTTCAACCGGATTATATTGCTGTCGACTCAGCATGACTCTTAAAGCCTGGTAGCTATTAGCTAACAGGATAACAAGACTGCCTAATCCGCTCGAATATCCCAACTTAAACCTTACTAAACACAAGCCTATCGCAATGATCAAGCCTGCCACAGCTTGATAATAAAGCCATTGTTTTATATAAGCTCTTGTTGGGTTCTCCATTTACTTTGCCCCAAAAAATTCGCAGCGCGATTATAATCATTTCAAGGCCTGTGAGCAATAGATTTCTTAAGTACTAGGAACAATTAAAGTTATTCCAGTCACTCGACTCAATAATGTGCTGGAAATATTTGAATATTGGGAATCAAAATCCATCGGCATAATAACGGTTTCACCAATAACAGCTCGGCCATCGCCACTGATACGCAAACCCCAAATGGTCTGAAGCGTCATCACTTTATTTTGCGTGGTATTAAGATAAAGCGCGATATGGCCCGGCAGGCTAATAAATGTTACAAAAGGCTGAGCTAACTGGCGAATTTTGTTAAGCTTTTGTTGGTTACTCAAGCCTGACAAAGAAATATACTGCCCAAATTTAGCTTGATAGGCTGAGTTACGAGGCAACCAAATCCCGAAGACGGCAAAAATATCCTTCATGGTAAGTGAGCAATCTCTATATCCATATAGCCCACCCCAACCATAGGAATCTCCAATAATCTTATTGGCAATCATGGCAATATCATTTTGAGTAAGCGGCAAAGGGAATAAAGTGGCATAGGTTTTAGATAGGCTGGCTTGGCGGATAATGGCATGGCGATCTGTATTAACTACCGGCACATAAATATTATAAGCATGGCTGCTTTGACCAATTAATGGATACAAAGTTCCCAAGCGAGTGGTCATTCTGAAAATATGATCATTGTCGACTATTGCAATATTATCATCATTAGCCACTACAAATTGGCTGGTCTGCCATTTGTGTACAAAGCTATCACTGACTATAGCCACAGAGTTGCTGTGAACCCAACCCAACTGGTTATCATTCATAATCAAATACCAGGCACCATCTCGGCTGACTTGCCATATATAAACAGGAGAGCCTGCTGCAACATAAGATTGTTGCAAACTATCAAATGGGTAATCGGTGCTTATAGCTGATACCTTGCTATAGCTCGGTATATCAGTAGGAAGCTGCCTTAAATTATCTGAGTTGACGACTATAGCTTTAACTTTCATGTTGGGGAAAGCATTGAGATTCATGTTATTGGCTAAACCCTCTACCCAAGACACGGAAAGCGGGTGCATATTACTGCCAAAACCAGGTTTAGCAGCATAAAGCTTGATAATAGAGTTTTCCGCGTCAAGGGTGCCGGATTGAGTAAAGGCGACACTATTACCAGTCCAAGCCGAAAAATATCGAAGCAGAAATGCTTTGGAAACTTTAGCCTGAGTAGCAGAATCCATCAATAGCTGGTCTGGATTATTGCCGGCATAGATCAAGGCATTTTGGTTGTATTGGTCTATTGCCAAGGGAAGCTGCTGGGTACTGATAGCTGCAGCAAAAATTTGAACAGGCAAAATCAATAACAGCAATATTCTGAAAATAGCCATGCTTTCCTCATCAAAGACCCACTGCTAAAACAACAAATTATAGAAGGCTTGCCAGGCACTCTGCCAGAAACTCATTCATTACATCACCGTTAACAGCAAACTGCAATGGATGTTTACCTCCAACGTGCAAGAGCAATTGGTCCCCCACTATTTCAATCCGCTGGACTTTTTTAAGCTTAGGGGCTTGATGGGATTTTACTTTGCGAGTAGAACGAAAGTTTGAAATCACTTGTCGATAAGAACCGCTTAATTGATTGTTACGGATTTTTTCAATTAAGTCTTTAGCTTGCGCTGGGCTTTCTTTTTCAAGCTTACGAAGCTCATGTAAGGTTCGAATATCTTCAATAATTCCATCCTGTGCTAACTCTCTAATGTCTTCGCTAGCACCCTGCAAACCTAAACGAATGGAGATCCAAGCCGGATCGCGGCCAAGTTCTGCGGCCACCTGGGCTTTTGACACCCCCATGTTTTCCACTAAACGGCTTAAGGCTGCAGATTCTTCAAAGGGTGAAACGTTATCGCGCTGATCATTTTCCAGCAATTGTAAAATCAGAATGTTGGCATCTTCTTCATCCCGAATAATGCAGGGTATGGTGGCCAATCCCGCTAACTTAGCTGCCTGAAAACGACGCTCCCCTGCAATAATAACGTATTTACCGTCCTGATTGCGTGCGCGCACGATAATAGGCTGAATAATGCCTTTAAACTTAATGCTTTCTGCTAAACCTTCAATATTACGAAAGGTTTTACGAGGCTGACTAGGGTCAGCTTGCAATCTTTCGATCGGCAATTCGAATAACTTCCCTGAGGCTTCAGCAATATCATTCATTACCTGAAGCTTAAGTGCCAAAAGCTCATCTTTTTTGCCAAGAGATACTTCGTGAAGTTCGTTGCTCAGCTCACTTGAACGCTTACGGTTTAAAAGCAGGTCTTTCTTGTCCATATCAAACCTCGCTTGCGGCAGGTTCTGCTTCAGCTTCAGACTGAGACTCTGCTTGTTCTACTTTAGCTAATTTCTCACCAGTAAAATAAGCATTCAACTCTTTAGCGACTTGTCTTACCGCAAAATGCGCATCGGATTCTGGAGCATAGTCTCCAATATACAGACCAGCGGCTTCCGCCTCGACAAATTTCACACTTTGTGGAACGGAAGACTCAAAAGCATGCCCATCTTCTTCAAGTACGGTTAATAAGCTTCGGCTCATGGTAGTGTTTTTAGCAACACGGTTACCTAATAATTTGTATGGGCGGCCTGCAGTCATGGCTAAATCTTTAGCTTCTAATAAACCTGACAAATCCATGCCGCTGGGTGCTGCTGGAATCACAACCAAGTCAGCCAGCAAAGCAGCTTTTAAGGCGGCAGTTTGGAAATTAGGAGGGGTATCGATCACTAAATAATCGCATTGGTTTTTAAGCTCGCCTAACTGCTCACGCGCCATTTTTTCATCAACCTGAAACACCATATCTTTTAAGCTTTCGCTTTTCGCCGCCCATGACCATGCATCTGGCTTGTCTTTGTCCATATCGGCGATAATCACTTTAAAGCCTAGCTCGCGCAGCCCGCCCGCCAGATTGACCGCTGTAGTGGTCTTGCCGGAGCCGCCTTTTTGCTGCAACAGTGCGATGGTTTTTGCTTGAGCCATTATCTTATCCTCATTTCCAAATGCCATAATGATACCCTAGATTCTAGCACGCTAACATCCCTCTAGCCAAAATCCAGTAATACTATACGTTTTTATCATTAAAAATGATAGAATTTAAATTCGTCTCATTAAATGCCAAGAGCTCTTTAAAATATTAGGGAGAACATATGCCATTTAATTATAAAACCTATCTTACAAACCCACATCCAACTTGGGATACTCTTAACCAATGTATCGCTGAAGGCCTTGATGATTTTATACAGGCCCCTCCAGGCTGTATGGCCCTATGCTTTGCAAACTATAATACCATAGCAGTTTCTGACGCCCGTGAACTTAAAACTGAGTTGCTCAACTTAATAGCACAAGTCAGAAACGCCCTAGATACAAGTAATGCCAACCTGCTTCCTCGTAAAATCTATGGAATAGCTATCCAATTTGATGAACCAGGGTATGAACTTCCAAACGATGCCACGCCCACTGCTCACATTATTCGCGCCACTGCTGATTATTTACAAGCACGCTTGCAAAGAGTTGCCAAACTTTCTCTCTCTCGGCGCTTTACTAAGCTTTCCTCGATCTTAGGAGCCTGTATTGGACATATTGGACGCATGATGGAAGGAGATGCACACGGCGATAATTTTAGAATTATGCGAGCTCAGGAAGCCACTGCACTCGCTCTTCCCAGGGCAACACCCGAAGCAAGAATATCACGCCAAGAAACTTACCAGAGCACGCCTTCTAACTAATTGGAGGATATATATTTTTCTCTTCTAATGTCTTTAGTAGCAAAGCCCATAGCGACGAGCTTTTGAAAAGCCTCGTCAATCATATTGGGATTACCACAAAGATAGATCACATCAGAGCCAGGCTTTAAATTAAGCTGATCAAAAGCATGCTGGACATAGCCTTTATGCTCATAAGGCTCTAGCGCACTTTGTTCCCGGCTGTAATAAGCATGAAACTTAAAGTTGGGATGAGTTTTAGCAAACTCAACAAAGTCTTCGCCATATAGTAGATCTTCTTTTAAACGCACCCCTAAAAAAAGCTCGATGCTAAAATTTGGATTATTCAGTTTTTCCGCAATGTTCGGCAGCATACAGCGATAAGGGGCTACCCCTGTTCCCGTTGCAATTAATATATATCTTGAAATCGGTTCTTCCTGTAAAACCAAGCGGCCGGCTGGGCCCATGGCTGGAAATTTTTGGCCGGGCTGCATAGCAAATAAAGCCTCACTGGCAACACCGCCTTTTATATAGGAAATGGCAATTTCAATCTCATCGGTTTGGCCATGTAAGCTTGAAATACTATAGCTTCTACGTTTAGGCTTGCCGTCTGAACCATCAAAAGTAAAGGTAATAAACTGCCCTGGAAGGTAGTCCAGTTTTTTGCCATCTTCTCTGACAAAAATCATATGCCTGGTGTTGGGGGTCAGCATTTTGGCTGACTTAAGGACAAGGTTAAATTGTTCGATTGCCATTATATCTCCTAAGCCCCCTATTTAATCGGGGATGACAAATTTTTTGATAATGTATCATAATAGCAAAAAAATTATGAGAATTTTAACATCATGTCAGAAATGGAATGTGCTAGAAAAAAACTTGAGCAAGGGCTTCAGGAACTTGGCGTATACGTTAGTGAAAAACAAATTGAGCAATTACTTCAATACTTAAACTTACTTAAAAAATGGAACAAAACCTATAATCTCACTGCCATTACTGATTTACAGGAAATGGTCAGCCTGCATTTGCTAGACAGCCTGGCGATTACTCCTTTTGTTAAAAAGCAGGGACGCTACATCGATGTGGGAACTGGCGCAGGTCTTCCTGGCATCCCCTTAGCAATTTGCTATCCCGATGCGCATTTTAGCTTATTGGATAGCAATAGTAAGAAAACCCGTTTTTTAACTCAAGCCTGCCATGAGCTCGGATTAAGCAACACCTCTGTTATTCATTCCAGAGTTGAGGAATACCGCCCCCAACAGCTATTTGATTTTGTATTAAGCCGTGCTTATGCTTCTTTAAAAGATATGCTGGATTCTGCTCATCATCTGTGCGCAGAAAAGGGTCAGTTTCTTGCTATGAAAGGAATCTTCCCCAAAGATGAACTGGAAGCGCTCCCTGATCATTATTTCATAAAAAGTCAACGACTTAAACTGCCATTTTTATCAGCAGAACGCCATATAATTTGCATTATAAATCAATAATATGATTGCATTCAAAATAGATCAACCGTACAATTGGCACACAGAGGAATAATTCATTTAAGAAATTAGGGGGGCTCTATTATGCCAGCGACTATGCATTATGTTCGACCACAAAACCGTGTTAAAAAAACCGTCCCATTGCGTGATCACGTGGTCTCGGTACTTGAAACCTATTTTGAGGGAATGAAAGGCGAATCTCCGGAAAATTTATATAATTTAGTATTAAGCGAAGTAGAACACCCCCTCTTAGAAGCAGTTATGAAGTTTACCAATAACAATCAAAGCCAATCAGCCCAAATCCTTGGCATCAATCGCGGCACTTTTCGTAAAAAATTAGCTTTTTACGGCATGCTTTAATATAAAGTCCAACACATTGCCAAAGGTCAGCAGCGGCTGGCCTTGTGAGCCTGGTTTATACCCATTATGTCAATAGATCAAAAAACAAACAACCCTGTCATTGAATTAAGCCTCAAAGATCATTTTTTTTTAATTCTTCTAAAAAGCATGGCTAAACTTTCCTTGCCGGCGGTGCACCGATTAAGCGATGTCATTTATTTTATTGCTAAGTTGCTGCCATTAAAGTTTAAAAAAGTCATCGCTATCCATATTAAGCTATGCTTTAAAGATCTCAGCCCCAGCGAACAAAAGAAACTGATTAATCAATCCATTCGACACACTTTATATTGTCTTGCAGAGATGCCGTACATTTGGTTTTCAGAACCAGAAAAAGCGCTAAAATATGTTAAACAAGTAAGCGGGCAAGATATCATTATGCAGGCTACTCAGGCGCAAAAAAGCGTTCTTATTTTAGCCCCCCATTTAGGCTCTTGGGAAATGTTTAACTTATACAGCTGTGTCTTACATCCGGCAGCTGGTCTTTACAAGCCTCGCAAAAAGGCCTATCAAGAAGTCATCATTCGGCAAGCCAGAGAAAAGCGCGGCAATGTTTCCTTGTACCCGACCACCACTTCAGGAGTGAAAGCTTTATACCGGGCTATGGCCGATAAAAAGTGGATCGGCATGCTGCCAGACCATGACCCTGGTAAAAACGGCGGAGTTTATGTGCCCTTTTTTGGCATTCCAGCCAATACCATGACGCTAGCCGCAAAACTAGCTCAAAAGTCAGATGCTGCTGTTTTTTATTGTTATGCGGAACGCTTAGCTCATTCAAAAGGCTTTCATATTCACTTTGTTCCAGCCACTGCAGACATTATGAACGAAGATTTAAGCCAAGCTGCTGCCGCTATGAACAAAGATATAGAGGCCTGCATCCGCAATATTCCTGCTCAATATGAATGGTCTTATAAAAGATTTAGAAGAAGGCCCAATAACGAAGCTGGATTTTATTAATACAGCATTGCCTGTCAGTTTATTTTTTGTACAATAGGCTAATGGACCAAGAAGAACTGGCTTATTGGCTTGCTCTAGCTCATCAACCTAAAGTAAATTGCAAATTTTTTAAAAAAATTTTGCAAGAAAACGGCTCTATTCAAGCTTTTTTTCAAGCCCGCTCTACACATAAGCTTAAGGCCAAGCTTGACTGGGACTTGGTTGAATTTAGCTTAAGATGGGCCGAACAGAAAAATCATCATATTCTAAGCTATACAGATAAGGCCTATCCAAAGCTTTTACTGGAAATTTCAGATGCTCCCCCCATTTTATTTGTAAAAGGCAGTCTTGCTGTTTTAAATGAGTGCCAAATTGCCATGGTAGGCTGTCGGCGAATGAGCCAGTATGGCAAAAATATTGCCTATCAATTTGCTAAAAGTTTAGCAGAGCTTGGCATCGTGATAACGAGCGGTCTTGCCATTGGCATTGACGCACAAAGTCACCAAGGAGCGCTCAGCTGCGGCCATAGCATTGCGGTTTTAGGCAGTGGCCTTGAAAGAATATATCCGAATTCACACAGGGAGCTGGCGCAAAGAATTAGTGAAAAAGGTGCTTTAGTCTCAGAATTTCCCCTCAATATGCAGGCCAATAAACTAAGCTTTCCACAACGTAATCGCTTAATTAGCGGCATGAGCATCGCCATTATAGTGGTAGAAGCCGCTATTAAAAGCGGCTCTCTAATCACAGCAAAATATGCCTTGCAGCAAAACAGAGAGGTTTTTACCGTTCCCGGTTCCATTCACAGCATCCAGTCCAAAGGCTGCCATCAACTAATCCGGCAGGGAGCAGTGCTAATAGAATCGGTCCAAGACATTTTGCTTGAGCTTAAACCTCAGCTCAATGAAAAAATAAAAGTTGCTGTAACAGATTTACAATTGATAAAAGAGCGTGATAATGATAAAAAAGCACCGGCCGAGTACACAGCAATACTAGAGCAGCTAGGTTCAGATACCCTATCAATAGATCATCTTGTTGCACAAACAGGTTTGACGATAGAGCAAGTCTCCTCTATTTTACTGATGATGGAGCTAAAAGGTTTTGTTAGCCAAGTACCCGGGGGCTATATACGAAATAAGGCATGATTGTGAAAGCAAATATTTTTAATTTATTGATCCAGCTGTTTGAAGCTATGGGTACAAGCAGGCAAAATGATGCTGAATATTTTCAATATTGTGTAAAAACTTTAAAAGCAGCGGGGCTTAGTCAGCATGATCTTAACCATGCTTTAACTTGGTTGGATAAATTTTCCAAAGACAAGCAAACAGATATTAGCCACCATAGGGCAGCACTCAGGGTTTTCAGTGAGCAAGAATGCCGGAAAATAAATTTGCAAGGCCGTAGTTTTTTATTGCAGCTAGTACAATTTGGTGCCATTGATGCGCATACTCTAGAGCACATACTAGATTGCGCTATGGACTTAGAAGTGACTGAAATTAACTTAAATCAGTTGAAATGGATCGTAGTCATGTTAGCATCGGCTGAATTCAAAAATCAGGCTTATGCAGAATGGCTAGAACATACCATCTTGCAGGCAGATAGCCCGCAACGAGTATTACATTAAGGAAAGCTATGACAAAAAATTTGGTCATTGTTGAGTCTCCTGCGAAAAGCAAGACTATTAAAAAGTATTTAGGCAACGATTTCCAAATCTTGGCTTCATATGGTCACGTGCGTGATTTACCAGCTAAACAGGGCGCAGTGATACCAGAAGATCATTTTGCCATGACCTATACCTTAATTGATAAAAATGCCAAGCATGTTGATGCCATTGTTAAAGCCATGAAAGAAGCTGATGCTTTATATCTGGCCACTGACCCGGATAGAGAGGGAGAGGCCATTTCCTGGCATTTATATGAAATTTTAAAAGCTAAAAAAACCTTGAAAGATAAGCCCGTGCATCGGGTCGCTTTTTACGAAATCACAAAGAATGCAGTGAACCAAGCCATCCAAAATCCACGCGAATTATCGATGGATTTAGTGAATGCTCAGCAAGCTCGCCGCGCCTTAGATTATTTAGTCGGCTTTAACTTATCCCCTTTGCTTTGGAAAAAAGTAAGAAGAGGACTTTCTGCAGGAAGGGTTCAAAGCCCTGCACTGCGCATGATAGTCGAGCGTGAAGAAGAAATTGAAAAGTTTCAAACCCAAGAATATTGGACTATAGAAGCCAGCCTTAATAAAGATAATATTGATTTTAAGGCAAAGCTGATTCATTGGAATTCAGACAGCTTAAAACAGTTTGATATTAACAATGCAGAACAAGCAAACAGCATTAAAGACGCGTTATTAGCTGCCACTCAAGGCAGTTTAACGGTAAGTAATGTTGAGAAAAAGCAAAGAAAGCGCAACCCCTCGCCCCCTTTTACCACCTCCACATTACAACAAGAGGCTTCCCGAAAATTAGGTTTTTCTACCAAAAAAACCATGCAGATCGCTCAGCAACTTTATGAAGGGGTCGATATTGGCGAAGGATCGGTAGGTTTGATCACTTATATGCGTACCGACTCATTGAATTTATCCAATGATGCCCTGGGTGAAATGCGTGAATTTATTGGTAAAAAATATGGCGCAGAAGCCTTACCAGATGAGCCAAGATTTTTTAAAACCAAGTCCAAAAATGCTCAAGAAGCCCATGAAGCCATTCGCCCAACTTCTGTACTTCGCACCCCAGACTCATTAAAAGCCCATTTAAGCCCAGACCAATTTAAACTTTATAGCTTAGTCTGGAAAAGAGCTATGGCCTGCCAAATGCAGCATGCTTTAATTGACACCACTTCTGTTGATTTTAACTGTGCAGACGGCGCTACTTTTAGGGCCACCGGATCTATTATCGTAAAACCAGGTTTTATGCAGGTCTATCAGGAAAGCTTTGATGATAAAAAACCTGAAGAAGAGGAAGATGAAAAAACCTTGCCTGCCCTTGAAATAGGCAATAAAGTTCGACTAATCGACATTAGCCCAGAACAACATTTTACCGAGCCTCCTCCTCGATATTCAGAAGCTTCCCTGGTTAAGGCTTTAGAAGAACATGGGATCGGTAGACCTTCAACCTATGCCAGCATTATTTCAACTCTGCAAGCACGCGAATATGCCCTTTTAGAAAATAAAAGATTTAAGCCAACCGATGTGGGTAGAGTGGTCAACCGCTTTTTAACCGAATACTTTGAAAAATATGTCGACTATGGCTTTACCGCCTCTCTTGAAGATGAGCTTGATGCCGTCTCTCGCGGAGAGATGGAATGGGTCCCGCTATTAGACCAGTTCTGGGGCCCTTTTAAAAAACTGATTGATGATATTGGAGTCAATGTTCAACGCAAAGACGTCACTCAAGAACAGCTTGATGAAGCCTGCCCTGATTGCGGCAAGCCTTTGTCTATTCGATTAGGCAAGCGCGGTAAATTCATCGGCTGTACCGCTTACCCAGAATGCAAATATACCCGCCCTATGACAACATCAGGCGAGGCGCCGGCAGAGCCAGCCGCCCCAACCGTAGTTGAAGGAAGAACCTGCCCGGACTGCGGTGGAGAACTGCATATTAAGCAAGGCCGCTATGGCAAATTTATCGGCTGTGGAAATTATCCAAAATGCAAACATATGGAGCCTTTGAACAAACCTAAAGACTTAGGTATTGCCTGTCCGCAGTGCAAACAGGGCGAGCTGATGGAAAGAAAGTCCCGTTATGGCAAACTGTTCTATTCCTGTAGTCGTTATCCAGACTGTAACTATGCCACCTGGAACAAGCCGATCAAAGAACCCTGCCCTAAATGCCAGTGGCCGATCCTGACAGTCAAAACCACCAAACGTCATGGCACTCAAAAAGTCTGCCCGCAAAAAGAATGCGGCTTTGTGGAAGATGCGCCTGATTTGGCAGAATGAACTCTAGCTTAATTCAAGCTTGTACATTTCATTTTGTGATTGAAGCCTAAATGGGCCCAGCTATTCATCAATGATAAAAAGAACGTGAAAGCTTATTGAATTGCTTACAGCAAAACATACTGAACTAAGCAATCTGGACAAACAGCGGTAAATCAGGCAGTATTAGTCGATTAAGACTATACTAAACTACTATGAAAAACATATTGGTAATACACGGCCCTAACCTCAATTTGCTCGGAACTCGCGAACCAGAAATTTATGGGTCTGCTACTTTAGAACAGATTAACGAGCGGCTGGCAAAATTAGCCAAACAAAACAACGCTCAATTACAGACCATGCAAAGCAATGCGGAGCATGAGATCATTAACGCCGTACAAACTGCCAAGGATCGTATTCACTTTATTATAATTAACCCGGGGGCTTTTGCTCACACCAGTATTGCCCTGCGTGATGCTTTCCTTGCTGTCGCTATTCCGTTTATTGAAATACATTTATCTAATACCGATGCCAGAGAGAGCTTTCGTCAGCATTCTTATCTTTCTGATATCGCGCTAGGAAAAATTATGGGATTAGGTGCTCAAGGCTATGAATTTGCCTTAGAAGCTGCCATCCAGCATTGTCAAACTCATGAGAACAAATAGGAACCTTGATGGATATTAACATTCGTGATTTAGAAAAATTAATCAAACTGATGGAAGGCTCTACTATTGCCGAAATGGAAATCAAACAAGGCGAGGAATCTGTAAGAGTTAGCAGAGCCAGCTCAGTAAGCCCTGCCCCCATCCTAACTGCTCCAGCAGCCCCTGCTCCTGCACCCGTGGCTGCCCCAGTGCCCACAGCGGCCCCCGCTGCAGCTCCAGCTGCAAAAGCGATTAAAGGCCATGAAGTAAAATCACCTATGGTCGGCACCCTTTATTTAGCTCCATCACCTGACTCCGCTCCTTACACCCATGTAGGAAAAAGAGTGAAAGCGGGTGAGACTTTGTGCATTATTGAAGCAATGAAAATGATGAACCAAATCGAAGCAGATAAAAGCGGCGTAATTAAGGCTATTTTAAAAGAAAACGCTCAGCCTGTGGAATTTGACGAGCCGCTATTTATCATTGAAGAATAAAACATTTATACAAAACTCCGGCTTCAGCGAAAGGTAACTCTATGTTAGAAAAAGTCTTAATAGCTAATCGCGGCGAAATTGCGCTTCGCATTCTCAGAGCATGTCGTGAACAAAGAATTAAAACCGTTGCTGTACATTCTACAGTGGACCGGAACTTAAAGCACGTAAGGATGGCTGATGAATCTGTTTGCATAGGCCCTGCTAATTCGCGCGACAGCTACCTTAATATTCCAGCCATTATCAGCGCAGCTGAAGTCACACATAGCACTGCCATTCACCCTGGCTATGGCTTTTTGGCAGAGAATGCTGATTTTGCTGAAAGAGTTGAAAAAAGCGGTTTTATTTTTATCGGGCCTCGGCCAGAAAGCATCCGCATGATGGGCGACAAAGTTTCTGCCATTGCCACCATGAAAAAACTAGGGGTCCCTTGTGTCCCGGGTTCAGATGGGCCTTTAGGCCAAGACCAGCCAGCCAACCTTAAAATGGCTGAGAAAATCGGCTATCCCGTTATTATTAAAGCAGCGGGAGGCGGAGGCGGAAGAGGCATGAGAATCGTTCGCCATGCTCAGGAACTCGTTCAGTCCATTCAAATGACCAAAACTGAAGCTTCGGCCGCATTTGGCAACAGCACAGTTTATATGGAAAAATTTTTGGAAAACCCCCGTCACATCGAAATTCAAGTAATCGGTGACGGCAATGGTAAAGCCATCTATTTAGGTGAACGCGACTGTTCTATGCAGCGCCGCCACCAAAAAGTGCTGGAAGAAGCTCCCGCTCCTGGCATTAGCGAAGAACAACGCAAAAAAATCGGTAAAATTTGCGTAAAAGCTTGTGAAAAAATGAAATATCGCGGTGCAGGCACCTTTGAGTTTCTTTATGAAAAAGGCAAGTTCTATTTTATTGAAATGAATACCCGAGTTCAGGTAGAGCATCCTGTAACTGAACTGATTACCGGCGTAGATATTGTAAGAGAACAGCTTCGAGTGGCTGCAGGACTTGGCCTAAGCTATAAACAAGATGATATCAAAATTCAAGGTCATGCTATTGAATGCAGAATCAATGCTGAAGACCCTGAAACTTTTATGCCCTGCCCAGGGACTATTGAGCTTTATCATCCAGCTGGCGGCCCAGGAGTGAGGATAGATTCCCATATGTATTCAAGTTACAAAGTGCCGGCCAACTATGATTCCTTGGTAGGGAAAGTCATTACCTATTCTGATACCCGTGAAGACTGTATTGCCAGAATGGAAAATGCTCTATTAGAAACCATCGTTGAAGGGATTAAAACCAATATTCCTTTGCATAAACGCATTTTAGCTGATACAAACTTCCGCAAAGGCGGCACCAATATTCATTATCTTGAAAAAATATTGATGCCCAGCAAAAAATAGCCGGACTACAGCTGAGTCGGGAAGCCAGATCACTGGGTTCCCGACTCAGCATAATGCTAGATTCGTGAGAGCGGTAAAATCTTACCTATTCAGATTGTCGTACTGCGCCAGATTATAGTTAGTAATTCCAGCTTGAATAGAATCAATATAGTCCTGATGCCGCTGTGAATAGTTCATTAATCCAGGTACTAAAGACTGCCCTGTTAAAGGCTGGCCTGAAGCACGCAGCTGTGCTCTTAAAGTACGGAATGGTTGAAATACAGGATTGGTATTAAGGTTGTACATATAAGCATCTACAGAGGCCAGTACATCTGGGAATTTTTGTACCTCATAGCTTGCTCCTGCTGGTCTTTGTGCAGGAACTAGACCGCAGTCAGGAGTAAAGCACCACTGTCCGAATATGTTATTGGCCTGCTGGGCGAAACGAGAGGTACCCCAGGCTGATTCATTAATAGCTTGGGCTAGGACCAGAGAAGGTGGAATAATATCGACCCGGTTTAAGAGTGCGCTGATATCAAGCGTTCTGGATTTGAACTGGAAGGGAGGAACTTGATATTCCTCAGCAATTTCTTGCAACCATTCCTGATCAGCTTTGTCTATTCTACCGTAGCGATCATAGCTTTCAGCCAAATGCTGAATTCTTTGTCGAGTGACCAATAACTGTAAGTTAGCCGCTTCTATTTTAGGCAACATAAAATCAATAAAATACTGCTGTTTTTGTTGGGTAGACGAAGTAACTTTTTTGAAATCGGGAAGTTGAACTAGACTTGGCATTGCATATACCCCCGCCACAAAAGAACCTGCGAGCAATATTGCCAAAGCTACACCATAACGTTTCATGCTTTTAAATCCTTTAATCTCGATGTTTCAAGATAGCGTAAACTTATCATTTTATCAACCATACGGCATCTGCAGCCCGTTTAGTAAGCATCTTGTCATATCCCGCTCATAATGAGCCTGTCGAACCCAGGATGAGGGAAGTATAATACCCGTTTGTGGTGAGTTTGTCGAACCAGAAGGCTTAAGCCTACCCTTCGACAAGCTCAGGCTGAGCGGTTAATATATCCGCTCATAGATTGATAAGAGAAATAATGTGAACTGGATCCAATTAAGCTTTGCCTGCCCTTCCTCACTCACTGCAAGTTTTGAAGAGCTCTTGCTAGAAAGTTCAGCCGTTTCAGTCACCCTGCAAGATGCAGAAGATCAGCCCATCTTAGAACCGGGCGTAGGTGAAATGCCTCTGTGGGATAAAGTGACCATGGTAGCACTTTATACAGAAGAGACTGACATGGACCAAGTTTTGCTAGAAATTAAAAGCAACATGCCCAATATGGACCTAAGCCAGATTCATATTGAAAAAATCCCTGAACAAAACTGGGTACAAGCATGGATGGATGATTTTAAGCCTATGCAGTTTGGCGAGAGGCTATGGATCTGCCCCAGCGCTCATCAACCTATTGATGCCTCTGCAGTCAATGTGATGCTAGATCCAGGCTTAGCTTTTGGAACAGGCACCCATCCTACTACTGCTTTGTGTTTAAAATGGCTGGCACAGCAAAACCTTGATGGTAAAACGGTGATCGATTATGGCTGTGGCTCAGGTATTTTAGGCATTGCAGCTGTGATGTTAGGCGCAAAGCAAGCTTACTGCATAGACAATGACCCTCAAGCCCTTATTGCTACCCAAAATAATGCCTTACAAAATGCCTTAAATTCAGAGCAGATTATCACTTTATTGCCTGATCAACTTCCACAGGTTCAAGCGGATATCGTTATAGCCAATATCTTAGCAGGCCCCTTGCTGGAACTGGCTGAACTGCTTCAGAATTTAGCCAAAAATCAGGCTAAAATTGCCCTATCAGGGATTTTGGAGTCACAGGCTGAGCAAGTCGCTGAGCGCTACGCCACATTTTTCAAATTAGACCCCGTTGTTTATGACAATGAATGGGTAAGGCTAAGCGGAACTAAGCATACATCACAGTAATTGAACTGACATAAGTATGGTTCAATACACTTGCGCCAAAAGCTTGCTTTAATTGCTCATGGCTAGATTGCTCAAGCGCAGTTAAAGATAGCTGCAAGCTAATTTCTAAATGCTCCTGAAAATAATACAAAATAACCCGAGAAATCATTGCCTCAGGCACAATCTCTCGCCATTTAGGCATAAATTCATTAAGCAAGCTGCTACGATCCGGCAGCAAATGCTCAGGCAGCCCCTCAGGATGGTTTTCAGTATCCACATGCACCGTGACGTCTTCTATTTCAGGGAAGCTTTTAGATAAAGCCACCTGTACGGATTGGGCATGAAAATGTCCTTCCGAGGCACTCACGTAATAGGGTTCAATTAAGATATGCACATCCAAAAACACTTTGCCAGCCATTTTACGGGTCCTAAGCTGGTGTAAATGCTTTACCCCAGGCAAACTCATAATAGTGGCCTCGATATGCTTTAATTCCTTAGCTGACAGCCCAATGTCGCTTAATTCTGCCAAAGCTTGCCATCCTAACGCACCGCCCATTCTAATAATGAAAAACGCCACGATTAAAGCAGCGACTTCATCTAAAAACACAAATCCGGCAAATGCGCCCAAAAGTCCAGCCAAGACTACTAAAGAAGCCCAAGAATCGCTGCGGCTATGCCAAGCGTTAGCCCTCAGCAAATCTGAATTAATCCGGTTTGCTATCGTTAAGGTATAACGAAATAAGATTTCATTAGCCAACACCGAAACCACGGCTACCCAGATAGTAAATTCATCGGGTTTATCGGTTAAGTGATGGGTGATTCGATAAATAGCATCATAGCCCAGACCTAAGCCGACTATCACTAAAAATAAACCCAGGCCAAAGGTAGCGACCGTTTCAAAGCGTCGATGTCCATAAGGATGATTTTCATCAGGGTCTAGGCGGCTATAGTGATTGGCGATAAAAACCAATGCGTTGCAAAACAGATCGGCTAAAGAATGAACCCCATCGGCAAACAGAGCAGAGGAAGCCCCAACTAAACCAAAGACAATTTTAATCAGCGCCAAAAAACTATTTAATAACGTGCTGATCCAATTGGCTTTTTTAGTTAAACGGTGCCTCTGTTCTAAAGGATTCATTACTTGCTTATCCAATGCAGACAAGCCATGCTTGCATGCCCAATAATATAAATCCACACTAAGCTGGCCAATGTGCCATGAACATTAATTAAGCTGGAAGCTATTTGTTTCCAAGGCAACCAATGGTAAATGATAAACCCACTTGCACCTGTTAAGGCCATGCCTAAAATTAATAAAAGCCCTAAGCCTTGTATCAAGCCGGGAAGCCCTCCTATTGCTCTATCGGGCAAAGCTTTGAACTTTAAAAGATTGAGCAAATCATCTTTAATTTCAGTCAATCCTGTTTTTGAATATGGATAGAAACCAGAAAGCTTATTCTGTTTAATTTTCAAACTAAAATAGACCAGCAAGGACAGCAAAGCTGTTACGCCTCCCGCTACATGCAAATAAAATATAGGGGTATTGTTTTGCATAAATCGGCTGGTTATCAACTGGGAAATGACCGCTGTAGCAAAGATAAAATGTAAAATTAAACTAGACTTACTCCACTGATGTGCTGACATATAATAAGCTCTCCTCAAACTTTCTTACGGTTTACATTGGGTGCGATAGTAAATAAATACACTGCCTGGCGCATAACATCCGCAAATACGGGGGCCGCTACTTCACCACCATAATATTGTTTACGAGGACGGTCAATGACCACGACCATAACATATTGCGGATGATCAGCGGGAATAATTCCGGCAAAAATTCCTATGTATTGATTAACATAGCGACCATCAACAGATTTACGAGAAGTACCCGTTTTACCTGCTATAGAATAACCGGCAACCTGAGCTTTTAAGCCCGTGCCCCCTTCTTCAATAACCGATTGCAGCATTTTTAAAACTTGGTCAGCTACCGCAGAAGGCATAACCTGCTCTCCATTTTCAGGAGGCGAATTTAACTTCAATAAAGTTAAAGGATATTGTATACCATGATTAGCTATCGCTGCATAAGCTTGGGCTAATTGCAAAGCAGTGGCATTCATACCATAACCGAACGATAGGGTTGCTAAAGCAAATGGCGCCCATACAAAAGGATGGGGCACATAGCCAGAACGCTCTCCAGGAAACTGCAAGGATGTTTCCTGGCCAAACCCAACTTGATCTAAAGTATTCACTAATGCTTTGGAATTGATCTGTAAAATCAATTTAGAGATGCCAACGTTGCTCGATTTTTGCAGAATACCCGTCAAGGTCAACTGGCCATATTCATGTACATCTTTTACGGTATATTTACCGATAGAGTAATAGCCAGGATCGGTATCCACTACAGTATCAGTAGGAATTTTTCCACTTTGTAAAACAGCTACCATAGCAAAAGGCTTAATGGTCGAACCCGGCTCAAACACATCGGTTACCGCCCTGCTACGCATCGCATCAGGGTCAAAAACTTGACGGTTATTGGGGTTAAAACTTGGCACACTTGCCATCGCCATGATTTCGCCTGTTTTTACATTAATAATGACGGCAGTGGCTGCATCGGCATTATTTTGTTGCACTGCTTTAAGCAGAGCCCTGTATGTAATATATTGCAAGCGTCGATCAATGCTTAAAACCAGGGACTGACCTGGCACAGGATCAACTTGATTGCCCGGCACATCGACAATATTGCCTTTTAAATCACGAACAATGGTAATGCTTCCGCTTTTTCCTGCCAGTTGTTTATCATATTTTAATTCGATTCCGGCAATGCCATGGTTACTGTCATTAGTTATTCCTAAAACCTGGCCCATGACTTCGCTATCGGGATAATAACGCCGATATTCTTTTTGGAAATAAACCCCTTTTACATGAAGAGAAGCGATTTGATCAGCTAACTGAGGGGGAATTTGTCTGGCTAAATAAATAAATCGGATCTGCTTTTTATCCGCTTGAACGTCAGTAGCCTCTAATATTTTATTCGCTTTAGCCGGATTTAAATTAAGCAAGCTTAATACTTTGGGCCAATTTGGGTTGTTTACTTCTAAAAACTGCGGGTCAACCCAAACTGAGCTGACTGGAACACTCACCGCGATAGGAATATTGTTGCGGTCATAAATAATTCCTCTTTGAGCTGGAAGCACAAGGCTGCGCAATGCCCTGGAATTACCTTGCTTGAGCAGAAAGTTTCTGTCGATAACGTGTAAATAAAAAAGGCGGCTGACAATAACAGCCAAAATCAAAGTCAAAAAACCTACTACAAACCAATATCGGTATTTGTTATTCATTAGGACCCGCTAGTAATGGAATTGTTATCAGTTAAGTCTGGCACTCCATTGACCGGTGTATTGCCTGGCAAAACTAAAATTTTGATATTTTGTGCGGTAGGCACCATCATTCCCATGTTTTCTGTGGCTATTTTTTCTATCCTGCCGTAGTTGCCCCAGGTACTTTCTTCAAGCAATATATTCATCCATTGAGTATGCAACTGTTGCTGCTGAGTTTGTAATTGCTGGTATTGGATAAAAGTAAGGCGGTAACGGTTTTTGACATAAACCACCAATAAGGCGCTAATAAATAAAGCCAGGACAAAGCTCATTACCTTTTTTGATCTAGGGTTAGTAAAGGTATTGCGCAATGCCAGCAATACGCCCAATCCATTATAATCGTTAGCTTGTCTCATCCTGTTTTCTCCGTTACGCGCAAGATTGCACTCCTGGCTCGAACGTTTTGTGCAATTTCATTTTCATCAGCTCGTTGCATTTTAATACACCAGCGCATTTTTTGCTGTGAGTTTATTTCAGATTGGCGAATAGGTAAACCGCGAGGTAAATTTGCAGGCTGAGACTGAGATTGCATAAACTGTTTAACAATACGGTCCTCTAGAGAGTGGAAACTGATTACGACCAATTTGCCTCCTGTTTTTAGTACCTTAACAGAAGAGCTTAAGGCTTGCTCCAGTTCTTCAAGTTCACGGTTTATATATATCCGCAAAGCCTGAAAGCTTCTAGTTGCAGGATGTTTGAACTTATCTACTTTTGGAATAGACTGTTCGATTAACTTTGCCAACTGTAAAGTAGTTTGAATAGGAGACTCAGTACGAGTTTCAATCACTGCCTTAGCAATTTTTCTTGAAAACTTTTCTTCGCCATAACGCCAGATAATATCAGCTAAGGTTTTTTCATCCACATGCTGCAAAAATTCAGCCACTGACTCACCTTGGCTGGTATTCATCCTCATATCAAGCGGGCCGTCTCGCATAAAGCTAAATCCTCGCGCAGCTTCATCCAATTGCGGGGAAGACACGCCTAAATCCAGCAACAGCCCATCCACTTTGCCGATTATATTGAGTTGCTCAGCAATATTCTCAAGCTCGCCAAAACCCTGATGAACAATGCTGACTCTAGGGTCATGAGCATATTGCGATTGAGCCACTTCAATTGCTTGCGGGTCTTTGTCGATCACAATCAAACGGCCTTGATCAGATAGCTGAGCTAAAATAGCAGCACTATGGCCCCCTCTACCGAAAGTGCCATCTATATAGATGCCATCAGCTTTTATATTTAAGGCCTCAACTGCCTCTTTTAACAACACGGATTGATGCACGGTTTTCCTTAGTTTGTAACAAGCTTTCGGTTAGCCGGGAAAGTAGCCGTGAAAACACTGCCCTTTCCAAGCTCGCTTTGAATGGTTAATTTTGCTTCATGACGCATTAATACGTGTTTAACAATAGCAAGCCCAAGGCCTGTACCGCCTGATTGACGAGAGCGTCCTTTATCCACCCGATAGAACCGCTCAGTTAGTCTTGGAATGTCTTGAGCAGGGACGCCAATGCCATTGTCTTTCGCCTCAAAATGCACGCCGTCTTTATCAGCATACCAGCTAATGCTGATTTCTCCCTTGAGCGGGGTGTAGTGGACTGCATTCATCACCAAATTGGAAAAAGCGCTACGGAGTTCTGAGCTTTCACCCAATATATCTAAAGATCGATCGATATTGACTTTGAAGTGATGTCTGCCCTGGCTAAGCTCCTTGGCATCTTGCATAATTTTATCAATTAACTTTGGCAGCTCACAGGCAGCTTTTTTAGCAAGAGGTTCCTCGCTTTCCAATTTGGATAACAATAGCAAATCAGCCACCAAATGTTCCATTCTTTCAGTCTGCTCAAATACCTTTTTCCAAATTTCATAGAGCTTGGAATCAACCTCTTTATAAGAACTTAATAGCATCTCTAGATAGCCATGAATAACGGTTAGAGGAGTACGCAATTCATGAGAAACATTCGCCACAAAATCCTGGCGCATCTTATGCAGTCTTTCTAATTCGTCCTGTTCTGACATTATCGATGCTCTACTTTAAACTGATAGCCAAGGCCTCTTTCAGTCTCTATCACAAACGGCAATTGATGCTG
>JARDZR010000132.1 GCA_029240715.1 Gammaproteobacteria bacterium | reverse complement strand
ACGGGGTCTACTCCTCGATATAAGGTTACTTTGCCCATTGTTTCAATATTGCGAGTTAAGGCATAAATCGGCAGGTGTGAGCTAATTCGAGACATCCACAAAGGAGTCGAACCCGACTCAGTCAAGGCCAAAATTGCCTTAACATCAAGGTGATTTGCTACATACATGCTGGCCATGGCTATGGCTTCATCCACTCGGTTAAAATAACATTCTACTCTGTGTCGAGACTGCCGCGTAGAGGGGCTCAATTCGGCTGCTCGGCAAATTTTATCCATAGCTTTAATGACTTTAATAGGATGCTTACCCGAAGCGGTTTCTGCCGAAAGCATCACCGCGTCTGTTCCGTCTAATACTGCGTTTGCCACATCTGAAACCTCAGCTCGAGTCGGAGAAGAGTTTTCAATCATCGACTCCATCATCTGAGTTGCGGTAATCACAATTCTATCTAATTCACGAGAACGCTGAATCAGCTTTTTTTGCACTCCGGGTACATATTCTTCGCCAATTTCAACCGCCAAATCACCTCGAGCGACCATGACTCCTTCAGAAGCTTTAATAATCTCATCGATATCTCGTACGGCTTCTGTTCTTTCAATCTTGGCGATAAGCCCGGCATTGCAACCTTGCTTGGACAGCAATTCACGGGCTTCATTCATGTCAGCCGCACTTCTTGGGAAAGAAACGGCTACATAGTCCACTTTCAAAGCGGCGGCTGTGATAATGTCCTGTTTGTCTTTATCGGTTAAAGCCGGAGCGGTTAGCCCCCCTCCTAGCTTATTAATCCCTTTGTTATTGGAAAGAAAGCCACCTTCAAGCACTTCACAAAACACTTTGTTGCCTTGGACTTTTTTGACTTTAAAAACAATTTTGCCATCATCAAGCAGCAAGGTGTCTCCTGGCTCTACATCTTGTGGCAAAGCCTTATAGTCAATTCCAACCTGATGCTCATCGCCAGCTTCTTTATCTAAGTCGGCGTCTAATACAAATTCAGCGCCTTCAGTTAAGTTCACTTTTTTATCTTTAAACTTAGCCACCCGGATTTTAGGACCTTGAAGGTCGGCCAAAATCCCGATAGTTCTGCCTTCTTCAGCAGCAATTTTTCTGACTAGGGCAACCCTCTTCGCATGGTCTTCAGCTGTGCCATGAGAAAAATTACAACGTACCGCATTTAAACCCGCTCGAATCATCCCTCTTAATACTTCAGGATCTTCCGAAGCAGGCCCTAAGGTTGCTAAAATTTTAGTCCGTCTCATGCTTTATTCCTTAGTTTCTGCTGCACGTTCTTGAAGCACCGCAACGGCAGGCAAGGTTTTGCCTTCTAAAAACTCTAAAAATGCACCGCCCCCTGTAGAAATATAGGAGATCTTATCGCTAATATGAAACTGATCGATCGCCGCTAAAGTATCGCCTCCACCCGCAATAGAGAAAGCTTTGCTATTGGCAATGGCTTCTGCCATTTTCTGCGTGCCCTCAGCAAATTCAGGGAATTCAAATACGCCAACAGGACCGTTCCACAGAATCGTCCCTGCTTTATTGATCAATTTACTAAAAGCATGAAGGGTTTCAGGGCCAACATCCAAAATCATGTCATCCGCTTCGATGTCTTTAATTTTTTTGATGCTAGCTTTGGCATGCTCAGAAAACTCTTTGGCTACCTTTACATCGATTGGTAAAGGGAGTTTCCCGCCTTTCTTGTGCATGGCTTCAATTAAGGATTTTGCTTCGTCTACCAAGTCTTTTTCGTACAAGGAAGCCCCCACTGAAAATCCAGCGGCCACTAAGAAGGTATTGGCTATGCCACCACCTACAATCAAATTATCTACCTGGTTGATCAAAGATTTTAAAATAGTAAGCTTGGTTGAAACCTTGGAACCTCCCACAATAGCCAACAAAGGTCTGGCGGGTTTTTCCATCGCCTTGCCTAATGCGTCTAATTCAGCCATTAGCAAAGGGCCGGCACAGGCAATGGGAGCATATTTAGCAACACCGTGAGTAGAAGCCTGCGCGCGATGGGCCGTACCAAAAGCATCCATCACAAACACATCGCATAATGCGGCCACACCACTTCACCAGGTTTAATATCGATTCCGTCCATCCAGTTTTCAATAAGCTTAACAGGCTGGCCCAGCACAGTAGAAAGGTAATTCACCACAGGCCATAGAGAAGCCTCTGGATCAAACTGGCCCTCTTCAGGCCGCCCTAAATGCGACATTAGAATAACTGCAGCCCCACAAGACAAAGCGTGACGAATCGTGGGCAAAGCCGCCCTTATTCTGGTGTCATTGCTAATTTCAAGGTCTTTGATCGGAACATTAAAATCTTCACGGATCAATACCCTTTTATTACGCAAGTCTACATCTTGCATTCTTATAATATTCATTTTCTAGCCTTATTATTTTGCTTTAGACCAATAAATAGTAGTATCCAGCATGCGGTTAGAGAAACCCCACTCATTATCATACCAAGACAGAACTTTGACTAAATTCCCGATCACTTTAGTCTGGGTAGAATCAAATATAGAAGAGTGAGTATTCCCGTTAAAATCTATCGAAACCAAAGGCAGCGTGTTATATCCTAAAATTCCTTTCAATGGCCCATCCGCTGCATTTTTAAGAATATTGTTAACTTCCTCAACCGTGGTATTGCGTTTAGCCACAAAACTCAAATCCACCACAGATACATTAATGGTAGGAACTCTCATAGCAAAGCCATCTAATTTGCCTGCAAGCTCTGGCAAGACTAAACCAATCGCTGCTGCCGCTCCTGTTTTGGTCGGGATCATTGACATGGTGGCCGAACGCGCCCTATACACATCACTATGATAGACGTCAGTCAGCTTTTGATCATTGGTATAAGCATGAATAGTGGTCATTAAACCATGCTCTACTCCAAGCTCATCATGCAAAGGCTTAATCAATGGAGCCAAACAGTTAGTCGTGCAAGAGGCATTGGAAATCACGGTGAATTCATTTTTTAATACCTGATGGTTAACTCCATACACAACGGTAGCATCTACATCTTTACCACCCGGCGCTGAAATTACGACTTTTTTAGCCCCTGCTAATAAATGCGCTGAAGCTTTTTCTTTGCTGGTAAAAAGCCCTGTGCACTCTAAAACCACGTCCACGTTCATTTCTTTCCAAGGCAATTGGCTAGGGTCTTTTACTGAGACATAGCGAATTTTATCGCCATTAACGATTAAATGATCGCCTTCAGCTTTCACTTCTCCAGGAAAGCGGCCATGCGCGGTATCAAATTGAGTTAAATGCGCATGAATGCTTAGTTCGCCCAAGTCGTTAATTGCTACAATTTGAATGTCTTTTCGGCGGTTCTCTGGGCCTTGATATAAAGCACGTAAAATATTGCGGCCTATTCGACCATAACCGTTAATTGCTACTCTGATTGTCATCGTTATGTCATCGTTATCTCCTTTGGCCACTTCCCATCTCTTCATTATAACCTGTCATTTTGGAGCTGAAACTGGCATGATTAATTAATGTATTACTCTAAAATAGTTTTAGCTGTTTCAATTATGTGTTTTACTGTAAATCCAAAATATTCAAATAAAGCGTTAGCGGGGGCCGATTCGCCAAAGCGGTCTAAACCTATTACCTTGCCATGTTCACCAACATAGGCTCTCCAAGGCGCGGTGACTCCAGCCTCAATAGCAATAACAGGCACGCCCGAAGGCAAAACTTTTTGGCGATAGCTTTCTGCTTGCGTATTAAAAACATCACAGCTTGGCATAGAAACCACTCTCACTCGTCTTTTTTGTTCGCTTAAAGTTGCCGCAGCTTTGACAGCTAAATCCACCTCAGAACCGGTTGCTAATAAAATCAGCTCGGGTCTTTCGCAGTCTATTAGAATATAGCCGCCTTTTTTAATGTTATCCAAAGTTTCTTGGTCACGAGCCTGATGAGGTAAA
>JARDZR010000004.1 GCA_029240715.1 Gammaproteobacteria bacterium | reverse complement strand
AGCAGCTGGTTTTTTAGCAGCAGCTGGTTTTTTAGCAGCAGCTGGTTTTTTCTTTGCAGTTGCCATCTTTCTTCTCCGTTGGTTGATAGATGCACTTTAATTCTAGGCAAAAAAATTGTGCTTAGCAAATATAAATCAAAAAATTTTTGCATTTTTTGCAAAAAAAAATTTCAAGTGCATCTCAACGCAGCCTTAGAGGAGTGACTTCCCCGTGGAATCCTTGTTCAAAAGTAAAACCAAAAAGCACACAAGCGAAAGCGCTGAAAGCGGCATAAATACTTGCATTGGTCGATTCGTATGATCAATTAAGATACTCATTAACATTGGAAAAAATGCAGCTAGGCTGTAAGAAAAATTATAAGTAACTGCAATTGCACTGTATCGAATTTTTGTTACAAAAAATTCTGCCAACATGCTTGGATAAGAGGCTACAAGGCCAGCAATTAGAGTTTGATAAAGCAGCATAAACAAAATTAATGCATGTAAATTTTTTAAATAAAGCAGTTTAAACAGTGCATATAAAAACAAGCTGGCAATTAAACTTGCACTCATCATTAAAAATTTTCTGCCAAGATAATCAGACAAATATCCAAACAGCAATAACATGAAAGACGACCACATTAAACTTAGCGTCATTGCTAAATAAATTTCAGAAGGACGATAAGCAAAATATTTGGAAAGATAGGCAGGGAAAAACAAGCCTGAAATAATCAAGCAGGCTGGAAACAAAATAATGCCGATACTTTTTAATAAAGCCAATTTATGTTTGAGAAGCAATTCAGATAACGGAAAATGAGTCGCTGGAGGCTGAGCCATAAATAAATGAGTTTCAGCTACCTTACGACGCAAAATAAATCCTATTAATGCTAAAAGCCCTCCTAATAAAAACGGAATTCTCCAAGCTTGCTGTAAAATTTGTTCATGCGAAAAATGCTGGGTAAGCATAAGGTTAACCCATGAGCTCAGCATTGCCCCTAGGCCTATTCCGCTCATTAGAATCCCCATTAGCATACCGCGTTTTTGGGCATGGCCATGTTCACAAACAAACGTGATGCCTCCTGGAATTTCTGCCCCTTGAGAAATGCCTTGCAGCAGCCTTAGACAAACCAATAACACAGGACTTAGCATTCCCAAACTTTTGTAAGAGGGAAGCAGTCCGATACAAAAAGTGGCTAAGCTCATCAATAAAATTGAACTTAAAAAAGTTTTTTTGCGGCCAAAGCGATCAGCATAATGCCCAAAAATCATTCCACCTAACGGCCTTACCACATAGGCTGTAGCGAATATTCCTAAAGTCAAAACCAAATCCAAAGCTTTATTGTTGCCTGGAAAAAAAATTTCACTTAAGAAAGGCGCCAGCATCATATAAATAACAAAATCGTAGTATTCTAAGCCTGAGCCTATGCTGCTCAAGACTGCAATTTTCCATACTTTCATAATCGCTTCTATCTCTTTACTATATTTTCATTGCGCTTCAGATCGCGACCTTTGCGCCTCGGTCTAATTTGAGCTAGAACCGATTAATTTAAATAAGATTAGTGGGTAGGTTTGGAAGTGAATTCCAGTGCAGCTGAATTAATGCAAAAACGCAGCCCGGTGGGTTCAGGCCCATCTTCAAATACATGGCCCAAATGCGCATCGCATTTTTTGCAACGAACTTCAATTCGAAGCATTCCAGCAGTTTTATCTGGCATGCCTTTTATTGCTTCGTCAGAAATAGGCGCGTAAAAGCTAGGCCAACCAGAACTCGAATCATATTTGGTTTCTGAGTCAAACAGAGGTGCATGGCAGCATGCACATTGATAAACACCTGCTTTGAAATGATGATAATATTTGCCGGTAAAAGGAGTCTCGGTCTCACCACAGCGGCAGATCCGATATTGCTCAGGAGTAAGTAGTTTTAGCCATTTTAATTCGTCCTTCTGGCCCATATCGCCCTCTTAATGTTGTTATTTTATTTATAGAATACCGATATTCTATAAAGAAGCAACATCCGCAAGGTTACCCTCGGTTTCCAACCAGGCTTTGCGGTCAGCCGCACGATTTTTAGCGAGCATCATATCCATACTGCTTAAGGTTTCCTCAAGCGATGCCAAGGTGAGCTGAACCAATCGACGAGTATCTCTAGCCATCGTAGTTTCACGAAGCTGCAAGGGGTTCATTTCGCCCAAGCCCTTAAATCGCTGCACATTAATTTTGCCTTTAATCTTTTCCGCAGCAATTCGATCGATTACTCCTTGGCGTTCACTTTCATCCAAAGCGTAATAAACTTCTTTGCCGATATCGATCCGGTATAAAGGCGGCATAGCGACATAAATATGGCCCGCTTCGACCAAAGGCCTAAAATGTTTCAAAAATAATGCACATAATAAAGTCGCGATATGGGCCCCGTCTGAATCCGCATCGGCCAATATACAGATTTTGCCATAGCGCAATTTGGATAACTCATCAGAACCTGGATCAACTCCAATAGCCACTGCAATATCATGCACCTCTTGCGATGCCAAAACCTCAGAAGAATCCACTTCCCAAGTATTCAGGATTTTACCGCGCAAAGGCATTACAGCTTGAAATTCTCGATCACGGGCTTGTTTTGCTGAGCCGCCTGCTGAGTCCCCTTCCACCAAAAACAATTCAGAGTATTGAGGGTCTTGGGTTGTGCAATCAGTTAGCTTACCAGGCAAAGCAGGGCCTGAAGTGATTTTTTTACGAATGACTTTTTTATCGGCTTTTAATCTTTTTTGAGCAGTGGCAATCGCCAATTGCGCCAACTGTTCTCCCAATTCAACGTGTTTATTTAACCATAAACTAAATGCATCTCGCACCACGCCTGATACAAAAGTGGCGCACTCGCGGGAAGATAGTTTTTCTTTAGTTTGCCCTGCAAATTGAGGGTCTTTTATTTTAACCGATAGTACAAAACTACATCTGTCCCATACGTCCTCAGGCGTTAATTTCACCCCGCGCGGCAGTAAGTTTCTTAAATCACAAAACTCGCGCATCCCTTCAGCTAATCCGGTACGAAGCCCGTTAACATGGGTCCCGCCCTGAGCGGTAGGAATCAAGTTTACATAGCTTTCTGACAAGACCTCACCGCCATCCGGCAACCAGCATAATGCCCAGTCCACCATTTCGGTATTGCCTTGAAAAGAGCCGGAAAAGGGTTGTTCTGGCAAGCAGGTAAACTCTTGCATAGCTTGTGATAGATAGTCAGATAGCCCATCTGCATATTGCCAAACCTGTTCGGTATTATTCGTTTTATCAACAAACCTAACAATTAAGCCCGGCATTAAAACTGCTTTAGCACGCAATACATAAAATAGCTTGTTAACTGAAAATTTTACGGTATCAAAATATTTTTCTTCCGGCCAAAATCTTACATTAGTACCGGTATTTTTTTTGCCGACAGTGCCGATAACTTTTAAATCTTCAACTTTATTGCCATGCTCAAAAGCCATACTATAAACCTGGCCATCTCGGCGAATTTTCACCTCGACTCTTTTTGACAAAGCGTTGACGACTGAAACACCCACACCGTGCAGTCCGCCAGAAAACTTATAAGTATCATTGTTAAATTTTCCACCGGCATGCAGTCGAGTTAAGATTAACTCCACCCCACTTACGCCTTCTTCAGCATGAATATCAACAGGCATACCTCGCCCATTGTCTTCCACTTCCAAAGAACCATCATCATATAAGCTGACAGTAATTTCATTGGCAAATCCTGCCAAAGCTTCATCGACACTATTGTCGATCACTTCTTGGGCAAGGTGATTAGGGCGAGTGGTATCAGTATACATACCAGGTCGGCGCTGGACAGGTTCAAGTCCAGTTAAAACTTCTATCGATTTAGAGGTATAGTCGGCCATTTTTAACTTTCACTTTGCGAGGGGTTTGCTGCATTCAATGCTTGTAATAATAGCAGAGCCTGCTGTAACTGATAGTCTCTATAAATTAAAGGCTGGTCTTTAGCTGACTTTTTAGGCCCCATCAGTTGCTGCATCAATTGGCTATCATCTTGGTTAACGGGCTTAGTTACTGCCCCATTACTTTGTACTGTATTTAAATGATCAGGGAAGTCTGACTCGCGAATAATTAAGCCTTCATCAGGTTTAACCGAAGTAGGAATATGCAGATCAGGTATGGCAATATCAGGCGTAATGCCTAAAGCCTGTATAGTGCGACCTGACGGCGTATAGTATCTAGCTGTAGTGAGCTTGATGGCCGTTTTACCATCTTGCAAAGGAAATACAGTTTGCACAGAGCCTTTGCCAAATGAACGCTGTCCAACAATTAAAGCCCTATGATAGTCCTGCAAAGCTCCAGCTACAATTTCAGCGGCAGAAGCAGTGCCGGCATTAATGACAACGATTATTGGCACCCCATGACTTAAGTCAGTCCCGGTTGCATAACCAGTAAAGTCAGCTTGCTTGATTCGCCCTTTGGTATAAACAATTTTTTTACCATAAGGCAGCTTACTTGAATTGAGAAAATCGCTAGCCACATCGACTGAAGCCTGCACTACTCCGCCCGGATTATTACGAAGGTCTAAAATGATTCCTTTTAACTGATTGTGGCTTTGCTTTTGCAAACTGGCAATGGCCTTGGCCACATCAGCTCCGGTATTAACTTGAAAGCTTGCAATTCGGATATAACCGTAATCCTTATTCAGCAATTCACTGCGCACACTCTGTAATTTAATATCATCTCGCACCAGAGTGATAACCAAGGGTTTGTTCACTCCTTTGCGGAATATGGTCAGAGTCACTTTCTGGCCTTTTTTGCCACGCATTTTCATAATAGCTTGGTTAGCAGTCAACCCTTGAACTGGAGTATCGTCAATTCTGACAATCATATCACCAGGTTTAATTCCTGCTTTAGCAGCAGGCGAGCCGTCCAAAGGAGTAATGACTTCAAGAGCGGGGCCTTGCATGTCCACTTCTATTCCCACTCCACAAAACTGCCCTTCGGTCATAGCCTGTAGGTCTTGAAAGTCCTGTTCATCTAAATAAGCAGAATGAGGATCAAGCCCGCTTAACATTCCAGAAATCGCGTTATCGATAATGGTTTTACCACTTACCTTATCAACATAAAATTCTTGCACCGCCTCTATTGATGCGCCCAACCTTTCAAGGTCAGCCTGTGAAATAGTGCTGTCTGGAGCAGGAGCGGGGGCTGAGATAGGTTGAGAAATAACTGGGGTATCATCACTGCCTGGAGGCACTGCTTGGGCTGCAATCGCATAGCAGCCCATGTTAAGCCCCAAAACCATAGCCAAACTTATAGCTAATTTCTTCATAAGATTAGAGTCCATTTTTTTATTCAGAGTAGCATATATCACCCAAGGACGCTGCTCGATTTATCGATCTGTATTGAAAATCACTTTACCTGTCATTTCACTTGGGATTTCAAGCTTGAGCAAATGCAATAAAGTGGGAGCCACATCGGATAAGCTCGCATTTTGCATCACAACCTTAGCAGCACGTCCTACATAAATCAAAGGCACCGGCTCACTGGTATGAGCGGTATGGGCCTGCCCTGTGTGAGTATCTCGCATTTTTTCAGCATTGCCATGATCAGCTGTAATCAAAGCCTCTCCGCCCACTTGCTGTAAAGCATCCACTATTCTTTTTAAACAATGGTCCAATGTCTCAATGGCTTTAACTGTTGCAGAAAAATCTCCGGTATGCCCTACCATATCAGCATTGGCATAGTTACATACAATGACGTCAAACTGCTGGTTTTCTATAGCGGCCACTAATTTATCTGTTATTTCCACAGCGCTCATTTCCGGATGAGAATCATAAGTAGCCACTCGGGGAGAGGCAATCAAAATTCTTTCCTCGCCTGGATAAGGCTGTTCAACTCCGCCATTAAAAAAGAAAGTCACATGTGCATATTTTTCAGTTTCCGCAATTCTGAGCTGTTTAAGACCTAGATTCGCTAAATATTCGCCCAGGGTGTTTTTTAAAGATTGCGGAGGGTAGGCTACGGTAACAGGCAAGCCTGCTTCATATTCAGTTAAACTGACAAAGTCTGAAAGCATAATTTTATGCGGCCGCGGAAAAGCACTAAAATCATCGTCCACAAAAGCGTGGGTTAATTGACGGGCCCTGTCTGATCGAAAGTTCATAAAGATCAGTGCATCGCCGTCTTTTATTTTACCAGATTGCGCATCCCCTATCCGAGTGGGTTTAACAAACTCATCGGTTTCACCTCTTTGATAGGCCAGCTCCAAAGCTTGCACCGCAGTTGCTGCCTGAAAATCTGCTTTTCCTAGAGTCAAAAGCTCATAAGCTTGTTCAACCCTATCCCAACGCTTGTCTCTGTCCATGGCGTAATATCGCCCGACGATGGAAGCAATCCGGCCTACCCCAAGCTCAGTTAACAGCTTTTCCATATCGCTTAAAGATTGCTTAGCACTTTGTGGAGGCGTATCTCGACCGTCTAAAAAAGCATGTAGCATAATATTTTTGGCACCGCGGCTTGCAGCCAACCTTAGCATTGCCTGAATATGAGCCTCATGAGAGTGGACCCCTCCTGCTGATACCAAACCCATAATATGCAAAGTCTTTTCATTTTTCACAGCCTGGTCAACCGCTTTGCAAAAACTTGGATTTTGAAAAAACTGGCCTTCTCTAATTTCTTTATCCAATCGAGTTAAATCTTGATAAACCACTCGACCAGCCCCAAGGTTAACGTGACCTACCTCAGAATTCCCCATTTGCTTATCAGGCAATCCCACATCACAACCTGAACCTGAAATTAAGGTATGAGCATAATGTTGCCATAAATAGTCCCAGGTGGGTTTATGTGCCGCCTCAATGGCATTGAATTGTTTATCTTCGCTGTAGCCCCAGCCATCTAAAACAATTAATACAAATGGTTTAACTCGCACGCGAATCTCCTTGGGTGCTTAAAAGTCTCTTTATAATAGATAAGGGGTAGTGTAGCAAGATTTTAGCAAAAAATGCCTAAACAAAAACAATCTCACAGAACACTATAAAACCGGGTTTTGTACTATACTTTGCTTATGCTACTATATAGCGCTATTGTTTAGACAAAGCATTGCGCTAGTGGAGACGGACGAATTTATGAATACTGAACAAGCCCGAATTAATATGATCAAACAGCAAATTCGCACCTGGGACGTGACGGACCATACAGTCCTGGAAGCCTTTTCAGAAGTGCCCAGGGAAGAATTTGTTGACCCTGCTTATCGAGATTTGGCCTTTGCTGATACTTGCCTGCCATTAGCCCATAACGAAGTGATGCTTTCGCCGAAAACCGAAGGCAAAATGCTGCAAGCTTTAGATATTAAACCGCACGAAACCGTATTGGAAATTGGCACCGGCAGTGGCTATTTTACCGCTTTGCTCGCAAAATTAGCTAAGCATGTTTATAGCGTTGAGTTCTATTCCGATTTATCACAAACAGCGGCCACTCATTTAAAAAGGCATCGTATAAACAACGTAAGCTTAGAAATTGGAAATGCTGCGCGCGGTTGGAACTACCATGCAAGCGAAGTGGATGTGCTTGTCATTACAGGTTCTTTACCTTTCCTACCCGAGGCATTTAAATCCTGTGTTAAAGAAAACGGTCGTTTAATGGCTATTTTAGGGGATGCTCCCAGCATGGAAGTCACCCTCATTAAAAAACAAAACCAAGGCTGGGTAGCCCAAGGGCTATTTGAGACAGTCGCCCCCATTTTACTTTATGCTCAACAACCTGAACGCTTTGTTTTTTAAGGATACTGTATGATTAAACCGATTGCGCTGGCATGTATTACTACACTTTGCTTAGGTCTCACTGGCCAAAGCTATGCAACTGATTTGGTAGACATCTATCAACAAGCAGCTGCACATAATGCCACCTACCAATCGGCGATAGCTACCTATCAAGCTGCAAAATATGGCGTTCCTATCAGTAGGGCCAATTTACTGCCCGCAGTTGCGCTAACAGCAAATACTACCGGAAACTATAAAGACCCTAATTCAGTAGAACGCTACAACACTCACGGCTATACGCTGACCCTAGTCCAGCCTATCTTTAACTTTGGCGCTTGGAAAGCCTATACCCAAGCTGAATACACCTTAAAATCAGCTGCCGTTACCTTGGCCCAAGCCCAACAAACTTTAATTATGGATGTTGCTTCAGCCTATTTTGCAGTCTTAGAAGCTCAAGACCAGCTTCGCTATGCACAAGAAAATGAAGCCTCCTTAAAAGAGCAAATGAACCAAACTGAACAACAGTATAAAGTGGGACTTAAAGCTTTAACCGACGTGGAATCAACTCGCGCTAGCTATGAATCTGCTATCGCCTCAACCGTTGCCGCTGATAATGACCTACATAATGCTATAGAGTCTCTTACCGTTATTACAGGTGAAGCTGAAGACAATTTAGCTCCACTGGAAAGCAATTTCCCGCTGATTAAACCGCAGCCAGCCAACTCTGATACTTGGGTCCAATTTGGATTGCAGCATAATTTAGATTTACAAGCTGCCGAGTTTAATGCAGAAATTCAAAAATTAGGCATCGATATTGCTAAAGCAGGCACCACTACCACCCCCGGCTATCTACCTATTGTTAGTGCCACAGGGACCTATGGAACGGCTAAAGATAATAGCAATACTAATGGAAATGTAACAACTGCCACCGCTTCAGTTGGGGTAACCTGGAACTTATTTAACAGCGGTGAAACCTATGCCACAGTAAAACAGGCTGATTATAACTATCAAGCCAGTGCCGCTACTCTAGAAGAAACCAGACGCAGCACGATTAGCAGTGTTCGCCAATCTTATCTTAATATTTTATCTGATATCAGTCAGGTCCAAGCTTTAAATCAAGCTGTGATTTCAGGAGAAAGCTCCTTGAATGCCACCCGACAAGCTTATCTGGTTGGAACTCGCACCATTGTTGATGTATTAACTCAGCAAAGCAACTTGTTCCAATCTCAACAACAATATGCAACAGCTATCTATACCTATATCAACGACAGCTTAAGCCTAAAACAAAATGCTGGAACGCTGAATCAACAAGATATTGTTTCCATTAACCAGTGGCTTGTTCATAGCTCTAAGAAAAGCTAATGTCTGCGCATGATTTAAACCATTTGATTGTTTCATTTTGGCAGTCTCATCAGCGTTTTTTGAATAATTCATTGCTGACTGAACAGCCCCACCCGGAAACAAATGCACTTTCTGACTGGGCCAAAAACAATTTAGCCAAAGCTAGCCAGGTTTTACTGAACATTGATATTAAAACGCTGCAAAAGCTGATGGACTATCAAAATAAATTGCTAGAACTGCACGATGCTATTCAGCAAACGATTGAATCAGGTAATAAAGTTTTTATTGCAGGTTGTGGAGCAAGCGGGCGTTTAGCCGCAAGCTTGGAATATTGTTGGCGCAAACAAGCCCCTGACAAAGCTGAGCAAGTGATAAGCCTTATTGCCGGAGGCGATGCTGCTTTAATCCGTTCCATTGAACGTTGCGAAGATTATCCAGAATATGGCATTAAACAGCTAAAACAACAGGGTTTCACTGAAAACGATTTATTAATTGGCAGCACGGCAAGTGGCGAGTCCCCTTTTATTTTGGGCGAAATTCAATATGCTGCAGAGATCTGTCAACGCTCACCTTGGTTAATTCACTGCAATCCAGCTGAGGTGCTGTTAGGCCGCAACAATGAGCATCCCATTGCTCAGCCTAACGTTAAAAGCTTTTATATCGAAACCGGCCCAATGGCCCTAACAGGCAGCACCAGAATGCAGGCCACCACTGCCATGCTCCTCGTGATAGGCCTACCCCTGCTATACTCTAAAAATAAAATGCTAAGCGAGCTTGAGCAACTTATTCATTTCTTAGAGAATTTAGAACTAGACGGCCTGCTTCCCTTTATTGTCGCAGAAACCCAAATCTATCAAAATCAGCAAAACATACTGTATCAAACCCAGCCTGACTATGCTTTAACCGTCCTAACTGATACCACTGAGCGCTCTCCTACTTTTAACTTACTGCCATTTGAAAATCGCTTAGATCACCCTATTAAGCCGGCTTGGGCCTATTTAAGCCTATTGGGAAGCCATTCCTCCTCTCAAGCTTGGCAGCTCCTTTTAAACCGCCCCTTAACCATTTTAAATTGGCCTGATCTCCCGGCCACCCACTCAGCTTACATAGAGGGTTTCGATTTAAGCGAAGACTATGGCAACTCTCGCGATAAAAATGGGCAGGCTAATAGATTTTTAATCAAGCAGCTTAATGGTTCTTTACAGTTTAAACTATCCGGCAGTGCTGAACACACTTGGAATTTGCCGCTAAACGGCTTAGATTTTTTTGCTGAACAAATCCTGTTGAAGCTCATTTTAAATATTCTATCTACTTTAGTGATGGGTAGGCTGGGATTTTATCAGGGTAATTTAATGACCTCGCTTTATCCAAGCAATCACAAGTTGATTGACCGTGCCATCCGCTATACTCGGCATCGCCACGAATTGCTTAGCGGCAATTTACTGCCATATGAAAAAGTAGCTGATGCGGTTTTTGCTGAAATGAGGCAGCTGAAACCTGGAGAGTCTATTGTTGAGAAAGCTGTTAAGCATTTAATCCATTCATAAAAAAGCCAGCACTAGGCTGGCTTTTAATTTTTAGTGAACTCAAACGATTATGAACTTGCTTTTTTAGCAGCAGGCGCAGCAGGTGCGGGTGCAGCTGGAGCAGGTGCTTGTGCATTCACGTTAAGTTGTGCAGTAGCCAAAACTTTGCCTGTGTTTAGGTTAACAACTTTAGCGGTCCACATTCCATTACAGAGCTGAGTAGCGCCGCTTGCATTAGTTTGAACTACAGTACGGTAAGCCCAGGCTAAATCATTGCTTTGATGGGCCTTGGTGATAGGAAACTGTGAGTTTTGGCAGTAGCTATTAGCTGGGGCAGTCCAAGCGACAGCTAAGCTGTCATTGGCTCTTGGGTCCCAGTTAGTAGTGATGTTAGCAACCAGCAAGCTGCCTTGGGTTTTAAGGCTAATGCTTGAAGTGGTAGTGGAAGTTCTAACAGCTTTCGCGCTTGCAACAGGCTTAACAGCTTGATTAGCACAGCCTACTAAGCTCAAAACCGCAGCCCCTACCAACAATAACTTTGCAGTATTTTTCATATAATTACTCTCTTTGATAATTGAACGATTAAAGACCACAGCATTATGAGGAAACTTATTGCACAAAGCAATACCCGACATAAATGCCTTGAATTTATTTAGCATTAACAAAAAAATGCTAGGACATCATGCGGGTAAGCTTGGGAGCTAATCCCATCATCAGCAAGCTAATGATCAAGGTCACCACACCAATCTCTAAGAATACATGAGTATAAACAGGTAAGGTTTGGCTTGGAATGTTCATGTCGCTTGGCACGCTGGTCCAACCGGCAATAAAGCCACCAATCACCATGGCCGCAGCTGTAGTCATAAACCAGGCGCCCATAATAAAGCCCATAAGCCTTTGTGGAACTAATCTGGCTACCATTGCCAGCCCTAAAGCGCTGACTAAGAGCTCACCTACACTTTGGAAGAAATAACTGGCTACTATCCACCAAGAAGAAACAATGCCTTGGGAGCTAGCAAAATATTGGCTGACTACCAAAACCAAGAAGCCCAAAGCGCTTAAGAACATGCCCAAAGCAAATTTCTTTGGCATAGCAAGATCGCGGCCATCTTTAGCAAAGTGATTGTAAACCGAAGCTAAAATAGGGCTGGCAACTAAAATCCAGAATGGGTTTAAAGCTTGGAAAGAAAGCGGGTTAACGGGAATGCCAAATATGCTGTGTTCTACGTTGTTAATGGCAAAAAAGTTCAGCGAGGTTGGCATCTGCTGATACATTACCCACCAAACAATAGCCTGTAAAATCAAGATTAAGGCTACTATCATTTTTGAGCGCTCAATCCCGCTTGATTTGATAATTTCATATAGAAATTTAATTACCACCGCACAGCCGATTCCAAATAATAGCCAATGAGCGACCTCTAATCGCTGCAAGATCCAAGCCGATATAAATACTATCGCCAAGCCGCCCAGAATCACCAAAAATAAGCTTTTAAAATTCATCGGTTTCGCGCCGGCTGCAGAGCCGATATTTTTCACCCAGCTATAGCATAAGAAATAGTTAATAATCGCAATGACCAATCCAATGCTGCAGGTACGGAAACCCAGGCCCCAGCCATATTTTTGAGCAATCACTGGCACAAACAACATACTGAAGAATGAACCCAAGTTAATTGCCATATAGTAAAGTGTAAAGGCGCCGTCTATCCGATGATCATCCGCAGAATAACATTTTGAAAGAAGACTGGAAGGATTGGCTTTGAACAAACCGTTTCCTACTACAATGACACCTAAAGCATAATAAAAAAGATGGCTGTCCCCTAGGCTCAATAGAAAATAGCCCAGAACTAAAACGCTGGCCCCTAAGACCATGGTTCGCTTGGTCCCTAAAATGTTGTCGCCAATATAGCCCCCGACACTCATTAAAGAGTAAAGCAAAGCGGTGAAAGCGCTGTAGGTGTTAAAAGATTGAGCATCGGTCATGTTGAAATTTTTTATCATATACAGCACCAAAATTGCCTGCATACCATAAAACCCGAAACGCTCCCAAGCCTCGATAAAGAAAATCATATAAAAAGGTTTAGGTTGCTTAAAACTATTGATAAAACCTAACATAAGCTTTCCTTATTTTTTATCCATTGTGTAAATTATAGTCGGGCTTCTGCCAGAAGTCCTCTATTTGGCAAAGTAATGCTCTATTTCCTCTAGGGTTTTATTCTTTGTTTCAGGAACGATAAATATCGCTAACAAGAAGTAAATAAAACTAAAAGCCGCACATAACCCAAAGACGCCAGCATAGCCAATCCAACCTACTAAATCAAGAAATACCGAAGCCAGCAAAGTAGAAGTTAAAGAGTTTAAAAACAATGCTACGGCCATTCCACTTGAGCGGATTCTTGAAGGTAAAAGCTCAGATAAAATCAGCCATACCACCACTCCCGGGCCAATCGCAAAAAACAAAATAAAGCCTAAGACTCCGCCCAATAATAAATAGCCTTTTAAAGGCCCTTCTGCTGCAAACCCAAATACTAAAGCAGAATAGATTAGAGCGCATACAATGCCGCAGGTTCCGATGCTTAAAAGTGCTTTCCGGCCCACCTTGTCGATTAAGCTTAAAGCGACTACGGTGACTAAAAAGTTAAGTCCTGTGATAGCAGTACTGCCAAGCATCGCTGAAATATTAGAAGATAGACCTGCTTGTTTTAAAATGACCGCACTGAACTGTAAAATCGAGTTAATACCGGTAAGTTGCCCTAGAATCGCCACAGCAAAGACGATAACAAGCGGTAAAGCATACCGTCTTTGTAGCAAGCTTGATTTGATGCCTGTTACATGGTCTTTGTGGCTGTTAAGCGAATGCTTAATTTGCTCTAATTCGCTATGTGCCACATGCTCTGGCCGCGTTTTTCTTAATACAAATAAAGCCTTTTCATGACGACCTTTCATCATTAACCAGCGAGGGGAATCATGCAAAGACAAAGCCCCCATTAACATAATCACTCCAGGAACTGCAGCTGATAGAAACATGCCACGCCAACTTCCCTTGGTAGTAAAATAAAGGTCTACCAGACTTGCTAATAAAATACCTACCGTCAGCATCATCTGAAAAGCACTGATTCCTCTGCCCCGCAAATGACTGGGAACAGATTCAGCCATATACAAAGGCACTGCAATGGTAATAATGCCCACCCCGATACCCTGAGTAATCCTTCCTAATAATAAAATAAGGTAGCTTTGGGCAAAGGCCACTGAAAACACGCCAATTAAAAAGATAACAGAAGCTGCAGCCAACATTAAACGCCGGCCAAGCCAATCGGATAGAGGGCCGGTCACTAAGGTGGCAAATGCACCGCCCCCCAACACAGCTGCTACTAAAAATGACATTTGCTGGGCACTCATCGCAATATCGCGCTGCACAAATAAAAGAGCTCCAGCGATAATACCGATATCATAACCGTATAAAACACCCCCGATCGCTGCAAACAAAATCAGAGTTAAAGCAGCCTTGTTATGATGCACTTCAAACATATACCTCTCCATTTTTATAAAATTTGCCTTGCTTAAGGCCTAAAATCTATCGGTAATAATACCCAACAGGCTTAAAAACCGTAAACCACCTTACCTTGCCGCAGGGTAGCAACTACTTGGTAATGTTCATTTAACACCACCAAATCAGCAATTTTGCCGACTGCTATGCTGCCTTTTTGATCAAAAATCTTCAAGGCTTTAGCCGGGTTACTGCTTACCATTTTTAACACATCCTGCATCGTGCAATGGCTAAACTGCAGCATATTCTTAAGGGCCTGGTTCATTTTTAACACACTGCCGGCTAATTTGCCGTTATGTTTTAATCTCGCCTCTCCATTTTTTACAATGACAGGCTGACCGCCGAGTTCAAATTCCCCTTCACCACAGCATTTAGCCCGCATAGCATCGGTTACCAACACTAAATGTTGACTGCCTTTTACTTGCAAGGTGAACTTAATCATTTCAGGATGAACATGCACTCCATCAACGATCAACTCTGCCAGCACTCTTTCATCCAACAAAATGGCCAAGGCTGCGCCAGGCTCATGATGTTGAAGACCACTCATAGCATTATACAAATGAGTAGCATGCCGGATTCCTGCTTCTATTCCCATTTTGGCTTCATTAAAACTGGCATTACTATGCCCTAAAGAGGCAATAACTCCGCCTTTAACCAAATGCTCAATAAAAGACTTAGCATGATTTAATTCGGGGGCTAATGTCACCAGCTTAACTGCATTACCAGAAGCCTTTTGCCATTGATCAAACAGTTTAATATCAGGAATATGGACCGCATCTTCTCTTTGTGCCCCTATTTTATTAGGACTAATAAACGGCCCTTCAAGATGGACCCCTAATATTTCAGCTCCACTGCCTGGCTGTTGCATGAAATTTTTTACACAGCTCAATACTTGAGTCAGTTTTTCACTGGTATCTGTCATAGTGGTAGCTAAAAAGCCGGTGGTGCCCTCTTTTAATAAAGCCTGGCTAATGCTGTTAAGTGCATCCAACGAAGCGTCCATGACATCAGCATGATCTGCGCCATGAATATGCATATCGATCATGCCGGGAATTAAATGATAGTTTTCTGGGAATTCCAATAATTCAATATTTTTAGGAAGGCTGGCCTGAGGAGCAATGGCTTTAATTCTGCCTTCGCTGATATGTAGATCGACTCCAGCCCAGGATTCAGCCTCCCCATGTACTGCAGGACCTCGTATAATCAATTCATTAATCATAAGGTTTTCGTCACTTTTCTTAAGTTTTTAGGCTGATCAGGGTCAAAACCACGAGCCGTAGCTAATCTTGCAATCATAGGATAAGCGGCCTGGATTGCAATAATAGGCTCCACAATAGCGTGAGAGCTGGCTGGAAAATTTAAAATATGTCCGCATTTTTTCGGCAAGGCCACGCCCTGAGGCAAAGCAAGCAAAGTTTGTGCACCCAGCTCGGTCAACTTTTCAGTCAGCTCAAGCAGACCACTTAAAGCTGCATCCTGCTGAGCAAATAGCATGATGGGGTAGTGGGGCTTAACCAAGGCCAATGGGCCATGCATGACTTCTGCTCCGCTAAAAGCCCCGGCATTGATGCTACAGGTTTCTTTAAACTTTAAAGCTGCTTCTTGGGCAATCGGATAGCCATAGCCTCGGCCTATACTTAAACAACTATCTACATCCTGTAACACGGCCATCGCTTCTGACCAATTACTCTCTAAAGCTTGTTCCAAACATTCTGGCAGCTCCTCAAGAGCAGCTAATAAGGCATTGTCCTGTTTGTAAATTGCTACAAAATGTAAAATAGCGGCTAAGGTTGCGATAAAACTTTTGGTTGCAGCCACAGCGGCTTCTTTTCCGGCCTGTAAAGGCAATACGAATTCAGCTATTTTAGCCAAAGGTGACTCAGTTTGATTCACTAGTGCCAGGGTAATAGCCCCTTGCTGTCTTGCCATTTGCATGACTTCGCAAACATCAGGGCTTTGCCCCGATTGCGACAGGCCGATTACTAAAGCATTTTTTAACTTAAGCTTGCTATGGTAAATACTGGTTACGGAAGGAGCCGCTAGAGCTGTTGCTAAATTCAACTGGGTTTCGAATATATATTTAGCAAAGTTAGCCGCATGATCAGAACTGCCGCGGGCCACAGTCAATACAAAAGGCACATCGATATTGTGTAGGCGTTTGCTTAAACTCAGGCAAAGCTCTTGATTTTCTTGAAGCTGCTTTTTGATTACCGAGGGAGATTCTGCAGCCTCTTTTTCCATTAAGGTCACTGTGCTCATTTTTTTCCCTTAGCTAAGAGATGTTGTCGCAACATTAGGATGGCTCCCTGCGGGGCGCTAAACTGGCGCGGCACCAACCTTGCTCGCAAACGCCTATCCAAATAAGGTTCTACAAAAGGCGCGATGCCTCCTAATAAGCAATAAGACAGTTTCTTTTTGCTTTGGCATTCCAAGCCATGCCACATTGAATTGATGCATTTAGCTGACTGCTTAATCAAGGCAATGGCATGAGGATCTTTTTTCTCTATAAAGGAAATCAGCAGCGGAACGAGTTCACCAAATTGGCCGGGGCTAGCCCGATTAGCCCAAGTTGAAAAGGCAAAAATATTATCCTCAAATTTAGCAAAAACCGCTTCTAATAAAGGGCTGGCTTTGATTCTTTTATCGAGCCACTGAAAGGTAAGCCGGCATAGCTCCATACCAAGCCAAGCTCCACCGCCTTCATCTGAATGCGGAAAGCCCCAGCCCCCGACTCTTGAAACCTTGCCTTGCTCAATCTGGTAGCCAATGGTGCCTGTACCGATAATAATAATGGCCCCGTCTTTACCGCCATGAACCCCCAAGCAAGCTGCATAGGCATCTGAATGTAATACTAAAGTTTTATAGGGGTTAGGTAACTTTAAAAATGCCTGTTGCGCTTCTGGCACTTCGGTTCCAGCTAATCCCAAGCCAATATGAAAGCGATAAGCTTTGTTATCCAAGCGAATGGAGCTTTTTGCTAAGGCCTGAGTGACGGCTGTTTGGATAGACTGCCAGGATAAAGGTACTGAAGACCTGATATTGGCTGGTCCGCCTTGGCCCATGCCAATTTTTCTACCTAGCCCATCCTCAATCTCAACCTTGGTCTTGGTGCCGCCACCATCTACTCCAATTAAAATATCATACTGGTCCATAATGCTTTAACCTTAATCAATCACTTCACTCATTAAAGCAAAAATCTATCACTCTAGCCAGCGCTTAAATAGGATAACTCAATTGTTAAGCTGGCTGCTTTTTAAGATAATGATAGCACTGCAGTAGATTAATAACTTCCTTAAGTGAGGTCTATATGTCTGCTTTGATTGGCTACCACTGTTCCCATGAATGCTTTTCCCCTTCCGAGCTTCTCAATTTTGTTAGTCTGGCTGAAAACTATGCATTTAATTGCGCAATGTGCTCCGACCATTTTTTGCCCTGGAGCGAGAATCAGGCTCAAAGTGGTTTTGCCTGGTCTTGGTTGGGAGCTGCTATGCAATCGACTTCATTTCCATTTGGCATAGTTTCAGCCCCGATTGAACGCTATCACCCGGCTATTATCGCTCAAGCTGCTGCAACCTTATCCGAACTGTTTCCAGATAGATTATGGTGCGCATTTGGTAGCGGGCAATGGCTAAATGAGCACATAACAGGCGACCCATGGCCGCCCAAAGAAGAACGTAATGACAGGCTGCGTGAAGCCGTTGAGATTATTCGAGCGCTTTGGCGCGGCGAAACGGTGACCTATAAAGGCAACTACTTTACAGTTGACGAGGCCAAGCTTTACACCCTGCCTAAAAAAGCCCCGTTGATTTTAGGAGCAGCTTTAAGTAAAGCTTCCGCGGCATTTGTCGCTGAGTGGGCCGATGGTATTATTACCACAAGCAAACCTTATGACCAACAAATAGAGTTCATCGAAAGCTTTAAAGCCGCGGGCGGCGAAAAAAAGCCCATGTACCTACAAGCTATCCACTCCTATGCCGAATCCCAGGAAATTGCATTAAAAAATGCTTGGGAGCTATGGCGCTATCCAGCTTTAGGGAATGATCTGCAATCCGAGCTTAAAACCCCTCGGTTATTTGATGAAGCTTCCCACTTTGTTGAGCCGCAAAACCTAACTGATTTTATCCGGATTTCAGCCGATTTAGAGCAGCATACAGCCTGGCTGCAACAGGACATAAGCTTAGGCTTTAATCAAATTAATATTTTCAATACCGGCCGAAATCAAATAGAATTCATTGAAAAGTTTGGCAGCAAAGTTTTGCCATTTTTAAAATGCTAAGGCCCTTATATGTTGACTCTGCTCTCCCCTGCTAAAAGCTTAAATTTTGAAAGCAATGCTGCTATTGATCGGCACAGCGATCCCTTATTTCAAAACGAAGCTGAAACTTTAATTCATGAGCTAAAAAAGCTTTCGACAAATGAAATTACTAAGCTGATGTCTATTAGCAAAAACTTGGCCGAGCTCAATTATAAAAGGTTTGCCAGCTATAACTCAAAAAGCGCAAGACAAAAGCAAGCTCTATTCGCCTATGATGGTGATGTCTATCAAGGCCTTGATGCAAACAGCTTAAATAAAACAGATATAGAGTTTGCCCAAGACCATCTACTGACTATTTCAGGGCTATACGGTCTTTTAAGGCCATTGGATTTAATTCAAGCCTATCGGCTTGAGATGTCTATTAAGCTTAAAACTAAAAATGCTCAAGATTTGTATCAGTTTTGGGGCAGCAAGCTGACTGAAACTGTCAATGAAATGATTGCAAAACATCAACATAAGCTGATTGTAAACTGCGCCTCTAATGAATATTCAAAAGCAATCGATCCCAAAAAACTACAAGCCAAATGGCTTAAGCTAGACTTTAGAGAACAAAAAGGCAATGAGTTTAAAGTGGTGGCAATTCATGCCAAAAAAGCCCGTGGACTTATGGCGAGGTTTATTGTTCAGAACAGAATTGACTCGGAAGATAAGCTTAAAGAATTCAACTTGGAAAGCTATCGTTATAATACCAAGCTTTCGGATGATGACAGCTTGGTGTTTACTCGCTGATAACAGTCCTCATCAATAGGTCTTCTATGGCTAATTGCATACATCGCTTCAATCAATGCATATTATATAAAGCGCAATGCTTTTTGCGCTTTTTTAATACTCAGCATTCCACAAACAGTCTTTTAAAACCCTGCCCTGTTGATCAAACCGCACCCCTTCACAAATCAAAAGTTGCTTTTTTTTATCAATTTGCGGGCCTGAAGTTTCTCCAAAAAAGCCGCCCAAACTTAAGTCAGACTTCACCACCCGATGACAGGGGACTTCTGGGGCAAAAGGATTGCGTTTTAAAGCACCGCCAACTGCCTGGCAGGAACCGCAGCCAACAGCTTTAGCAAGCGTTGCATAGGTTGTCACCTTGCCTTTAGGCACTTTTTGCAAAGTTTCATAAATTTTTTTTTGAAACTCACTGATTTTTGGATTCAACAATTTGCTCTCCTATGGCTGCTTCCGGGAAACTGGCATGAAACTGTCCAGGCGGAATGCGTCGATATCTTACTACAGAGTAAAGACCATACAAACCTAATAAGCTGCAACTCATAATGGTATAAGCAAAAAAACCATGCCGCCCCAAGTTGCTCATTAATGCGCTCATTCCTAATGGCCCCAACATAGAACCCGCACTATAAATTAAAGTAATGACAGAAACGGCTGATACCGCCAAAGCCCTACCCACACAGTCTGAGGTATGGCTTATACTCAAAGGATAAATAACGAAAATCAGCCCTCCCCATATAAAACAGAGCATCATTAAAATGAGATAATGCTGATAAGTTAAAGCCATCAGCAAGCTAACCATAGCAAGTAACAAACTGACTATTGTGATCACGACCCTTCTGTCACAATGATCTGATATTTTACCAATAGGCAATTGCAGCAAAGCCCCACCGACAAGAGTAATGCTCATAATATTGGCAATTCTATCCGCAGGATATCCGGCCTCAGCCAAAAACAATGGGAACATGGTATAAACCATGGCAAACATTAAGCCCGCCACAAGTCCTGAGCTGACCCCAAGCGGCGCTTTTTTAAAAAAAGCTAAGGGCGAGGCTAATTTACTATGCCCAGTAATAGCAGCTGCATTTTTAGCAAACACAATAGGAATAATAGAAAATGCGGCTAAAGCGGCAATAAGCCCAAACGCCATCCAATATGCTGAAAAGTTTATTTTCAATAAAAGCTGGCTGAGAGCTTGGATAATATAATAGGCTAATAGATATATCGCCATAATCTGGCCCTTTTGGCTGTCATGCACAGCTGCTAATAACCAGCTTTCAATCACAATAAATAACCCAGCCAAACAGAATGCACTGATAAAACGGGTCAGTGCCCAAATCCAAACTGAAGGAAAAAACCCCTGCAATAATGCGGCCATGGTTAAGCTGAGCGCAAATAAAATATAAGCCTTATTATGCCCCAAGCGCAGGATTAAGTTTTGGGCAAAATAAGAACCTACGATCATACCGGCAAAGTATACAGTCGATATCCAGCCTATTGCCCAAACTGAATACTGCATGACTTGTAGCTCTATAGTCGTCAGGGTGCTAAAAAAGCCATTTCCCAAAGTTAAAATGGCCATACCAAGCAAAGGGGCAACAATATTAAATGGAATTTTTTTAGATAAACTCATGGCTTCGCTCTGAATGTATCAAACCTTATTGTAACAGCATATACATGGCTTAAAAATTATTATATTAAAACTCGCGGCAAAAGAAGCAGAATGCCAAAAATACCTATTCAGCTTTATTAAGCATTGCGTAGCAGTTAAGCGCTTCTTAAGATTTAATTCCAATACCTTTGTTCATCAGCCATACGCTCATAATCAACAAAGCCAAGGTGAACAGGCTTACAATACTCAAGGCCAAACTCAGCCCATCGCCGCCAATACCAAGCATGGCATAGCGAAATAGATCAATCACATAGCGCAATGGATTAAATAATGAAACTGCCTTCCAAAATGGCGGCAAGCTATCGATACTGTAAAAGACGCCTCCCAAATAAATTAATGGAGTCAGCACAAAAGTAGTGACTATCGCGGTATCATCAAATTTCCTTGAAAATACTCCATTAATAAGCCCTGCCAAGGAAAATAAGAGACTGCATAACAGCAGAGCAAGCAAAGCCAAAAAGGGATGCACGATATGTAGTCCTGCAAAAAACAAACTGATGACTAAAACTATCACTCCCACAGCAAATCCACGTGCCAATCCGCCCGACGCATAGCCCAATACAATTAACCAATTTGGCATAGGAGAAACCAACATCTCTTCAATAGACCGGCTAAAACGCGCCCCATAAAATGAGCTGACTACATTGGAATATGAGTTGGTAATCACTGCCATCATAATCAAACCCGGCGTAATAAACAGAATATAGCTTAAGCCTTCCATTTGTCCGATCCGGTTGCCAATCACATGACCAAATATCATAAAATATAAAATAATGGTAATCGCTGAAGGCAATAAAGACTGCGGCCAGATCCGCATAAATCGAGTAACTTCCTTAAACAATACCCCGTAAAAAGCAACCCACTTTTCTTTAGGACTCATCATTGCCCTCTTTTTAGCATATCTATAAACAGTTTTTCCAAACGGTTGGATTTATTTCTCATGCTTGCTATTTCAATACCTTGAAGGTGTAAAGCATTAAACAATTCCGAAAGACTTTGGCCCTTTTTAATATCCACTTCCAGTGTTCTTTCATCGATTAACTGGCAAGGAAACTGCTCAAGTCTAGGCGCTTGCTGCAGGGCCTGCTTGGGATATAAAACCAAAGTTTCAGATTCAAGCTTTAACAGCAAAGCTTTCATGGAGGTATTTTCAATAATTTCACCCTTATTGATAATAGCCACCTGATTGCATAGGCTTTCTGCCTCTTCCAGATAATGAGTGGTCAAAACAATAGTCACCCCTTTTTTGTTGAGGTCACTCAAAAAGCTCCACATGCTTTGGCGAATTTCAACATCCACTCCGGCTGTCGGTTCGTCCAGTATTAAAATCTTAGGCTCATGCATCAAAGCCCTGGCAATCATTAAGCGTCTTTTCATCCCGCCAGACAACATGCGGGCTTGAACGTCTTTTTTTGCCCAAAGGTCCATCTGCTTCAAGTATTTCTCAGCCCGCAGCTTAGCCAAGCTGCGAGAGACCCCATAATAGCCGGCTTGATTGATAAGAATTTGCCAAGGAGTTTCAAATATATTGAGATTAATTTCCTGGGGGACCACTCCTAAATAGGCCTTAGCTTTAGCAGGATCTTGATAAAGATCCGCATCTAAAATCTTGACCTCTCCCTCGGTTTTATTGACCAATGAAATCATTATGCCAATAGCAGTAGACTTGCCCGCCCCATTCGGTCCTAATAGCGCAAAAAAGTCGCCTTGTTTCACGGCTAAGTTAATGCCTTTTAATGCAAGCAAACCGTTTTTATATACTTTCTTAAGGCCTTTTATACTTAATGCCAATTCATTCATGAAAAGTGATTCCCTGCTTTTAAAACAGTTTGTTTGGAATTTAACAGATCTTTTATCGGCAAAACTTTGCCACCTGGAAACTGCAGTTCAGTAATACGCAATAGCCCTTCTTTACAAGCTACATCAATGCCGTTTTTATCAGCCTTAATAATCTTACCACAATCCAGCCGCCGGCCGCCTTCAAGTGGCTCTGCCCCCCAAATTCTAACAAGCTCACCGTTGATATAGGCCTGGGCCACTGGCCAAGGGTTAAATGCCCAGATTTTTCTGGCGATCGTGATTGCCGTCTGATTCCAATCTATAAAAGCTTCTTCTTTGCTCAGTTTTTTAGCATAGCTCATGCTCTCACATGCTTGCGGCTTTGCTTGCAGATTATTCTGTTCCAATAAACTTAAAGTTTCTGAAAGCGCTGCCGCACCTAAATTTGCCAGCTTGTCATGCAGCTCGGCTGCAGTCATATGAGGTAAAATAGGGCAGTTAGTCTGATACAAAATATCGCCGGTATCCAAGCCTGCATCCATTTGCATAATGCTAACGCCGGTTTCCGAATCTCCTGCTTCAATAGCCCTTTGAATAGGGGCTGCCCCTCGCCATTTTGGCAATAAGGAAACATGCACGTTCCAACAACCATATCGGGGGATGTCTAAAACGGCCTGAGGTAAAATTAAACCGTAGGCTACCACTATCATCAAATCAGGCTTTAAAGAAGCCAGCTCTGCCTGTGCGTTAGGATCTTTTAAGCTTAAAGGTTGATACACCGCAATGCCGTGCTCTAATGCCAGAGTTTTAACTGGGCTTGCAGTGAGCTGCCTGCCCCGACCTGCTACTCGATCAGGCTGAGTGTAAACAGCAACAAGCTCATGCTGACTATTTATTAAGCTTTGCAGGACCGTTTTAGCAATTTCAGGAGTTCCAGCAAAAACAATTTTCACAAGGTAACCCGCCGTACTTTAGCCAGTTTTTTTTCAGCCATTTTCCGCTTTAAAGGCGAAAGATGGTCAATAAAAGTAATGCCGTTAAGGTGATCTAGTTCATGCAGAATGCAGTGAGCCCCATAACCTTCCGCTTCTTTAATAAACTCGTTACCATGACGGTCTAGCGCTTTTACTTTAACGTAATTAGGGCGAATTATTTTTGCATACACCCCGGGAAATGATAAACAGCCTTCGGTTAGTTCGATTTCACCGGACTGCTCAATCACTTCTGGGTTGATGTAGCATAAAGGCTGATCCATTTGCTCAGAGTCATCCATGACAAAAATTCGCTTATTGATTCCGACCTGATTGGCAGCCAAACCCATGCCGCGGTCTGCATACATGGTTTCGATCATGTCATCCACTAGCTTGCGAATTTCATCATCTACCTTTTCGATTGCTATGGTTTTACTGCGCAAAATAAGCGCAGGATACTTAACGATTTCTAATACAGCCATGGCTAAAATTTCCTAATTTAACTGGCGACATTATATCAAAACATTATTTCATTGGGTAGCTTAAAGGCCAGGCCTCATAAGCTGGTTCTTCATAGGGGTGAGCTGCTAAAATGGCTTTAATCACAGTCTCTAGCATACCGTCTTCGCAAATTGACTCCACTCGGTATTCTGGCACGATACTTAATGTATCCTCTTGGCCAATAAAAGGGTCACTGCCTTTTTTAGGGCGAAATTGTCCCTGCCCCAATATCTGCCAACAGCAATGATCATAGTGAGGAAATTTACCCGCCCCCGCCTTAAATGCTGCGGCCTTTACGCTTTCCAGATGGCTTTCCGGCACATAAAATACAATTTTATACATAAACCCTCCGCATTTTCAGCCTGATGAATTAAAATAGATTAACTTAACTAATTGAGAACTGATATGAGCGTAAGTATTTTTGAATTATTCAAAATAGGGATCGGCCCTTCCAGCTCCCATACAGTCGGCCCCATGCGAGCGGCGAGACAGTTTGTAGCGGAGGCTGAACAGGCTGCTATTTTGGCTAAGACTCATAGCATTAAAATAGACCTGTATGGCTCATTAGCCTTAACCGGCAAAGGCCATGGTACAGATATTGCAATTATGGTGGGTTTGCAAGGCGAAGCGCCTGATAGCGTTGACCCAGATAAAGTTCCTTTTATTGTGGCTGAAATACGCAATAGCGAACAAATGAAATTGCTAGGGAAATATGCAGTACCGTTCGATGAAGAGCAAGACATTACATTCCATTATCAAGAAACCTTAGTCCATCACCCAAATGGCATGAGCTTTACGCTTTTAGATGCCAGCAAGCAAGTGCTTAAACAGCATGTTTACTATTCTATAGGTGGCGGCTTTGTGGCCGATGAGGCAAGTTTTAAAACCGATCAGTTGGTTCAAGACAAGCATAAAGTTAAATACCCTTTTAAAACCGCACAAGCGCTTTTGGACCACTGCAAAACCCAAAACCAAAGCATTGCTGAAATCATGCTGGAAAACGAAAAAGCTTGGCGTAGTGAGCAGGAAATAAAAGCAGGTTTATTATACATATGGCAGGTTATGAAAGACTGCATTGAAAGAGGAACCCGCGAAGAAGGTATTTTGCCAGGCGGGCTTAAAGTTAAACGCCGTGCAGCGGACCTTAAAAAGAAATTACTGGCCAAAGAAGCTCAAGCTGATGCCATAAAAGATGAAATGAACTGGATCAACCTATACGCCCTAGCAGTCAATGAAGAAAATGCTGCAGGCGGAAGAGTCGTCACTGCGCCGACCAATGGAGCGGCAGGCATTATTCCGGCTGTGCTTAATTACTACCTCCATTTCATCAAAAACGCCAATGAAGAAGGCGTTGTTAAGTTTTTATTGACAGCTGGAGCTATGGGGATTTTATTCAAAGAAGGCGCCTCGATATCCGCCGCAGAAATGGGCTGTCAGGGTGAGGTTGGAGTAGCTTGTTCAATGGCTGCTGCCGGACTGTGTGCTGCTTTAGGCGGGACCCCGGCCCAAGTGGAAAATGCTGCTGAAATTGGCATCGAACACCATTTAGGCTTGACCTGCGATCCCATTGCAGGCTTGGTACAGATTCCCTGTATTGAACGCAATACCATGGGCTCGGTACAAGCCATAAATTCAGCAAAATTGGCATTAATGGGAGATGGAGAACATTTCGTTTCATTGGATCAAGCGATTGCGGCCATGAGACAAACCGGGCTGGACATGAAAGACAAATATAGAGAAACTTCTCAGGGCGGCCTGGCCATCACAGTCAATCAACCAGCCTGTTAGGTTAAAAACGCTGAAGATTGCCAGCCATTCTTCGACAAGCTCAGAATAAGCGGGTTATACTACTCAGCAAAGGTTGATCCTGTCGAGACAAACTAAAGTCAATGCAAAGAGGGTAGCGGGAAAATTTTATGAATGAAATTACACTACGCGGTATTATTTTAAGCATTATCCTCGCGATAATTTTGGCCGCTTCCAATACTTATCTTGCTTTAAAAATCGGTATTCTTACCTCCGCTTCTATTCCTGCTGCGGTCCTTGCCATGGGGATTTTACGGTTTTTTAAAGATTCCAGTATTCTTGAAAAAAATTTAGTGCAAACCGGCGCTTCGGCAGGAGAAGCGATTGCTGGGGGAATTGTTTATACCATCCCAGCTTTAGTTATTATTCAATATTGGAGCGGTTTTTCTTATTGGCATAATTTTTTTATTGCAGTGATTGGCGGCGTGTTGGGGATTCTTTTTTCTATCCCCATGCGTCGTGTGTTGATGAATGAGCCCAATTTAAGGTTCCCTGAAGCTCAGGCAATCACCCAAACCCTGCAAATGGCAGAAAATAAAGAAATTGGCATCAAAGAAATGCTAACAGGCGGCCTACTAGGTGCTGCTTTAGAATTTGCCCAATCCGGATTGCAGGTCATTGCAAGCAGTGTGCAGGGCTTTTTTGCTGCCGGCAAAACTTTAATTGGATTTGGACTAGGCTTTTCAGCCACTTTAGTGGGGGCGGGTTATTTGATTGGCTTTAATGTCGGCCTAAGTTTATTAATCGGGGCCGTTACTGGCTGGCTGATTATAGTCCCGATATTAAGTGGAATTTATCACTTGAGCCAACCGGGCTTGAGTGCAACTGACAGCGCAATCACTTTATGGGGCAATTATGTTAGGTTTGTGGGCATTGGAGCCATGCTCGCTGCCGGAACTTGGACCTTGCTGAGCTTGTTAAAGCCTATGGGAAAAGGCATTGCCGTTTCATTTCGCTCAATTGATCTTCCTAAAGAAAGCCGCCTTCAAACCGAGCAAGACCTTCCCTTTAACTATGTCATATTGGGTATTTTACTATGCGGCATTGCCAGCTTTTTCTTATTAAAAAGCCTATTGCCTTTAGGCAGCATGGGCCTACCCGGCTTTTTATCTGACTGGATATTTAGCTTAAGCCTGGCTTTTATTATTATCGTGGGCTTTATATTTGCTGCGATCTGTGGTTACTTTTCAGGCCTGGTTGGAGTAAGCGCTAGCCCAGGCTCTGCTATTGTGATTGGCGGCTTGCTGTTGGTGTCCATTGCCTTAAGAGCAGCCATGCATGCTTACCAAATCGGCTTTAGCCACGAAATGATCACCAATGCCTGCGCCATTGTTATTGTATTGATTTCGGTGGTAACCGGCATTGCTTGCATTAGCAATGACAATATTCAAGACTTAAAAGTCGGCCACTTACTAGGGTCGACCCCTTGGAAACAGCAGTTTATGCTGTTAGTAGGCGTATTGGCCGCTTCTGCTGTCATCCCTTTATTAATGCAACTTTTGTTTAATGTGTATGGGATTGGCGGAGTGATGCCTCATCCTGGCATGGACCCAAGCAAGATGTTGCCAGCCCCGGTCCCTTCAGTATTAGCCATTGTTACCCAGGCCGTATTTAATGGAGAGCTGCCGCTGGATATGCTTTTGTTGGGAGCCAGCATTATTATCGGTTTTATTGTATTGAACTTTATGCTGCGCAAAAAAGCCATTCGCTTATCTATCTTGGGTATTGCCATGGGGCTTTATTTGCCTTTATCTTCCTCCACCCCGCTGTTTATCGGCAGCCTAATTGCTTTCTTTTTGCAAAGGCTTGCTCAAAAGCGCCAGCTTAATCCAAGCAAAACTCAGCGCAGTGTAGTCATGGCCTGCGGTATTGTGGCAGGAGCTGCGTTAATGGACGTAATGTTGGCTATTCCTTTTGCGATAAAAGGAGACCCCAATGCGCTTAAAATAATGCCTGAACACTTGCACTTTTTGGCAGTAGCCCTGGGAATCTTAAGCCTGGCTTACTTAGCCAGAATGCTCTATAAACAGGCCTTAGTCTAAGCAAATAATGCATTGATTTTATTATGCTTTTTTGGCGCAGAATCGCTTTCATTTTACAGGGAAATGTGATATATTATTGAAGTCAAAACCAGTTAAGGACAACTATGGCTATCAATCTTTCGGAAATTTTCGGCAAGCCCGTTAAGTTGGTGAAAGACCCTAGCTCGCATAAAAACCCGAACGCTCAAAATGGCGAGAGTTCAGGCGAGCAAAGCACTGCTTTGCCTTTAACTACAGCCATGGCCGCTTTGGCAGCGCTTAACCAGCAACCCGCTTATGCCCCTGCCAACACCCAAGACCAGGTTAATGCCTTAATGAACACCCCTACTGCAGCCAATATTTTGGGAAATGCCGCTCAAGGCTTAAATTACGGCCCAAGTCCTGGCGGCAGCAGTTTTGACAGCTCCAGCGAAAACTAAATCCCCACAGCCTGGCGAATTTTAGCTAAAATTACTTTAGCTTTTTGTCTGGCTTTTTCAGCCCCTTCCTGCAAAATAGCCTGCACTTTTTCTGGGTGGTTCATTAATTCTTGATAGTGTTCCCTTGGAACTGAGAGTTTTCTATCCAACAACTCAAATACCGTATTTTTCACTTCGCCCCAGCCAATTCCTGTTGCATAGCGATGTTGCATTTCTTTAATTTCAGCTTCTGAAGCAAAAGCACGATAAAGCTGAAACAGGGTCTCAGCCTCTGTTTCTTTCGGCTCATTAGGCGCTTGCGAATTGGTTTTAATTTTCATAATAAGCTTTTTGAGCTCCGTACTTTCTGCAAATAACGGAATGGTATTGCCATAACTTTTACTCATTTTACGACCGTCCAAACCTGGCAAGGTATGGGCTTTTTCATCGATAACCGCTTCCGGCAAATTAAAAATTTCACCATAAACATGGTTAAATCTTGCTGCAATGTCTCGAGCAATTTCAATATGCTGAATTTGGTCTTTACCTACAGGAACATGGGTAGCATTGAACATTAAAATATCAGCAGCCATTAAAACGGGGTAGCCATATAAACCCATGGTAATGCCTGCATCAGGGTCCTTGTCCCCTTCCTCTAGGTTTTTGGCAACTTGGTCCTTATAAGCATGAGCTCGATTTAATAAGCCTTTGGCAGTTATCGAGTTAAGTATCCAATTAAGCTCTAAAATTTCAGGCACATCAGACTGCCGATAAAATAAAGTTTGCTCAGGGTCTAAGCCCATAGCAAGCCAGCTTGAGGCAATTTCCATAATATATTGATGGCGCAGCTTAGGGTCCCATAACTTTACCAGTGAGTGATAGTCAGCAATAAAATACATGGCATGATGGCCGTGGCTTTGCTTCTCAATGGCAGGCTTAATTGCTCCGATATAGTTGCCGATATGCGGAGTTCCAGAAGGCGTAATTCCAGTTAATACAATATTTTGTTTCATGCTATATCCTAAATGATTTGCCGACTATTCTAGCAATTTGCTAAGATCTTAACAAATCACCTTTGATTAAGCTTATGAAAGAACCTAGCGATTTAACCGGCATAAAAGGCATAGGCCCTCAGTTTTTAGATAAGCTCA
>JARDZR010000044.1 GCA_029240715.1 Gammaproteobacteria bacterium | reverse complement strand
GCCTCCACTAGTAACAGACAGCCTTTCTGGATCGATTGCAACAAACTGATGGGCTATTTTGCTTAGAGTACTTCCACTAAGCTCTGAGCTAACGCTATATAACCCGCCTGCCAATGTCACAAGGTGCACTTCATGCGCCCCTATGTTACGAGCTTTTATCAAAGTTGCGGATTCTTGCAAAGCCCCTATTCTCTGTTGAGCATCTTCTTCAAATCTTTGGTAATGGTGCATTAATTTTGCGACATCACAACTTTGTGACTTTAATTTAGCAACAAACACATTTTTACAAGGCCCTTTTAACAGCTCCCCTATAATCATCACCCTCATTTTGCTTGCATCTCTTAAACTGATATTGGCATCAGCAGCAAGCTCAACCCCTTTCACCCCGATATGCCTATCAATATAAGCTGCAAATGCTTTCAGGCCATTTATCGCATTAACCCATTCCATTTCAATTTCAGGATAGTCTCTTGTTTCAACCCTATAATCTTTGCCTAGCAAACAATGTTTTTTATAAAATTTCGATTCATTAATCCATTTAGGCAAATCACCAGACCTGTCTTTTTGAAGTTCCAGCAACAGCTTTTTGTAATCAACGAAGCCTCCGATTAACTCAAGCAAAGCCCCTTTATCACTCCGTGCTTCATAATAAGCATGCACAAGCATATTTCTCAGTATTCTTGCCTCATATAGCTTATCTTTTAATAGCTCCATCAACCTCGCAAAGCTATAAATCAAAGCCAATAGCAAATCTTCTTCACATTCAGCACTAGCGCTCTCTCTACCTGAACCATAATTCAATAAGTGAGACTCTAATAGCTGGCAGCTATATCTCAGATCATCTTTATTAAAGCCTGCTGCTGGCAGCTGAACTGCGTGAGAGCTAGCCGACCCGCCTGCGCCACCTCTCGCTGGAACAGCGGGCATGGCATGATATTGCTTCTGTAAAGCTTCGATAATTTCTTTAGCTGCTGCCAGCTCCTCCTCATTCTTGCCAAGTTGAAACATGGCTTCTTTAGCCTGCTCATAGAGTTTTTTAACCAGGTTTAAACGATCGACAAGCGGCAGAGGAGCTTTCGCGTTATCTTTAATCTCATCTTGATAAAAATCAACAAGCCGCTCGTATTGCTTTTTCTCACCGCTCAGGCTGATGAGAAATTCAGTCGCGGTTTTGTAATGATCTTGCAAAGGATCTTGATCATGCCCTATGGCTTCAAGCTGTGCTCTAAAATCTTTGATGGCTTGGATTCTGGCGGCAACAGGTTTATCAGGATTTGTCGCAAAGCCAAATACTGAATAAATATTTAATCCTGCGATCTGCTCCGCAAGCTGTTTTTCAAGCCGTTCTTTTTCACCCACAAAAGGCGCCAGTTTAGGCTTGGTTTTATTGATATCCAAGCCTATAGCCTGGGCCTGCTCTAATAAGCTTTTTAATTGAATTAATCTTGGCAAAAGCCTTGCTTCTTCAAGCCTGCCAAGCCGTTCTATAACTTGGTTAAATTTTTGCTCTTTACTGAAAACCGCTTGTTGCTGCCCTTCTCTTCTCGCCTGGGCTTCAGCCTCTCTTGCTCGCTCTTCGATAGCCCGCTCCTGTCTTTTCACCACAGTAAGAGCATTACGGCAGGCTTCCTGTAACTGCCTATTATCAGGTTTAGCAGCTTGGGCCTGTATAATAGCGGCATTTCTTGCTTCAGCACTGACTGCAGTTTGCACTTGATCTATGGCGTTAGCATAAGACTGATAGGCTTGACAGCTAGCCTGATAGGTCTGAGCAAGCTCGGTATATAAATTTGCCAAGACAGGCTGAGTTAACTGCATAGTTTTAGCTTTGCTTTCAGCTTCAGTTTGCTTAACCAATGCTGCTGAAACAGCGCTATTTGCATAGTCTTTTTCATGGGCCCAAGCTGTCCGCTCCTCTCTTGCCCGGCTAAGAGCTGGATCTTCAGAAATAACATTTTGCTGTTGAGGAGAAGGAAAGGAAAGCCTTTCTCTACGTCTTCTTGGCAAATCTCCTAAAGGAGCAGCCTCAGCAGGAACAGGTTGTGGGACCTGCGACATGTAGATCAGCAAAGTGAGTAAAAGCAGACCCGTTCCGAATAAAATTTGCCCCCAGCCAAAAATAAACCTAGGCTCTAAAGAATATAACCATGCAAGTCTTTCCGGAACTATCGGCGTTGACGTTGAGGCCTTCTTAATGGCTTGTATCTTATCATTGACCATTTTTTTAAAACTTGCCTGATCACTTAAAGGCAGTGACGATAAGCTTACACCAAAATCTTTTTCAAAATGAATAATGCCCGCGCGTTCATAACGAGCATAGGTTTCATAAATCTTACTTAACATTAATGGCGAATTTGCCTGAGCAAATCGTTCAAAAATAACCTGCAGAGGATTTAAGCCCTCAGCATTCGGCAAATCAAAAATGTTAGCATGCCCATGATCCAATCCCCATTGATAGAGCAGTTTGATATGCTCAAAACCATCAACCCGGTTAAAAATTGCTTCACGATAAAAGGCATATTCAGGAGCATGCCAGGGGATTGAATCAAACAATAGAATTTGTTTGAATTGCTCAGCCGAAGTGCATTGCGTTACAAAATCCATTAAGTTGTAGCCTTTATATTTTTCTAATGGATCCACTACCGCTAACACCCAAGGGAATTCAAGCTCTGAAGAATTCCAAATCCTACTGAAGGCCTTATACAGAAATTCTCTATTCTGCATTGAAAATAGCTCTTGATCATAATCAAGCACGATACCCGTCAGTTCTTCAAGCCATACACGGTGCGCAGTTTTAGCTTGGGAACCAATGTTATCAAAGGTAATATCACCGGCTTCTTTTCCAAACGATGAAACTTCGACCGGAACGCTCCCAGCATAATCTTTAACGAAAACCAGCTTCGGGTCTTTTTCAATTATTTTAGCGCGAAAAGTTTGCGATTTCTTAGAGTATGGATAATGATCAAAATAATGGACTGCCATCAGGCCATTTTGGTCTCGGGTATAAAAATTAATATCTGGATTATCGATAAGCTGCTCTGCAATATCAAATTCGCCCCTTTCAAGGGCCAACATCAAAAGGGTTTGGCCTGCATTTTCACCGCTTTGCCTATTGGGATCAAAGCCCGGCAAAGATAAACAAGCTTTCACTACTTGTAATTTTTGGTTTTTAAGAGCATGAAATGCAATATCATATACAATCTTTGCATAATCAGGATCAGAAGGCCGTGGTAAATAGGCTCGTATTAATTCAATATTATCAGAACTACTAATAAGTTTTCTGGTTTTAGGATTTTCTTTTAAATCTTGCGTAATATGGGTAATTCCCTCCCATTCCAACTCTTCCAGAAAACTGACAGAAGGCGCCTGCGGGAAGTTTTTGCCGGTTTGAGAAAGCAGCCATTCTATCGGGCGAAGTCCGTTTTCATCTGCAACATCAAAAACATTGCCAATGCCTTGCTGCATTTGAGTTCTATGTAATATTTGGATCTTTGCAAGCTCCCCGCGCATTAATAGCCAATTTTTAGCTTGGGCAGTATCCGGTTTTGTCCAATCTACCAGGCCGGAATTACAAAAAATTTCAAAACTTTCAGTGGTAGAAAGAAAAACATAGGCTTTTAGAAAGGAAAAATATCCATAATCAGAGGCAGACGGCAAGGGCAGCCTAACCATGGCTAAGTCCCCAATATACATTAAGCTTCTCACCCTGATATCGTCCATAAAATCAACTAGCTCTTGCCCAGAGATTTGTTGGTAATCCTTTACAATTTGTTTGAATATTTGGTTTAATTTTGCTGTTGCTGCCTCTTTCTCATTTTGTGAGGCAACAAAATCAGGGCGACTGTAGTCCAAAGCATGAGGCATAATGCTCTGCTCAATGCTTAAAGCCAAACTGCTTGAGTTATCGCCGGTATCGCTTGATTGTTCTGCACGGGATTGGGCTGCATAGACTGCCAAAAATGCGATTGCAAAATTTTGCAAGCCAACTAGTAAAGACCGAAAACCTGCAGCACTAGAATTGCTTTTTGGCATGAAATTTCCTTTTTCATGTGTGTATAACATGGCGTTACTATATAAAAAAACCTTGCTAAAACCAAGTTCAACTCAGACAAATAAAGCGCATTTAAGCTAGACAGGCCCTGCATTCTCAACTATTATTTTTCAGAATTTGCCCAGAATTTTAGCCTTTGGAGAAGCCCATGAAATTTAAATGCACCGCCCTATTTTTAAGTATGCTTGCCGCATCAACCAGCTTTACCGCCAGTGCTAGCACCAGCGCGCCAATAGCACCTACTCCAGCTGCACAAGTTGCCCCAGTGGATATAAATGACGCCACCCCTCCTCTTAACAAATACGGCGCAGTTGATGTTAATGCCAATGTTCCTGTTTCAACTCAAGTTCCACCTAAACCCGCCGGATTTAAAGACCCTGAAGTGAATCCTTTGGCAAATAACTATTCTGACTTAATACCTGCACAACCTTCACTTAACGCAGCAAGCTATGTTTTGTTAGATGCTAATAGCGGTGAAGTTATTGCAGCATCCAACCCTAATCTTCGTTTAGCGCCTGCCAGCATGACTAAATTAATGTTGCTGTATGTGGCGGACCAAGAATTAGCAGCGGGTAATATTCATGTAAATGATCAGGTCACTGTTCCCACTGTAGCTTGGGCTACAGGAGGTTCTAGAATGTTTTTAAAACCCGGCCAAACTGTTGCCGTTCAGGATTTAATTTCAGGGATTATTGTCGCTTCGGGTAACGATGCAGCTGTGACATTGGCAACTTATATTGCCGGCAGCCAGTCAAGCATGGTGAGCCTAATGAATTTGCAAGCCCACAAGCTTAATATGACCAATACTCACTTTACTGACATTATGGGCCTACCCGCTCCTGCCCATTACTCAACAGCTTATGATATGGCATTATTGGGCCAGGCTATTATGGTGCAATACCCTCAATACTTTAGCTGGTTTAGCCAAAAATATTTCAAATACGGCAACATTACTCAGCCTAATTTTAATAAACTGTTGTTTATTTATCCTTATGCTACCGGCATGAAAACAGGCTCAACCAATGAAGCAGGTTATTCCTTGGTCGGTTCCGCACAAATGCCAAACAACCCAATGCGTTTAGTCAGCGTGGTAATGGGGACCCCGGATGCCAATACTATGGCAGCTGAAAGCAAGTCTATTTTGACCTATGGCTTCCGTTTCTTTAGCGACCAACTACTTTATTCAGCGGGCACAACTTTGGGCAAAGCCCGTATTTATGGCGGTTCCAGCATGTATGTACAAGCAGGCGTATTACAGGATATGTATGTCACCGTGCCCGGTACAAGCAAGCAAAGTATCAGCTCTAAGCTGCAATGGTTAAGTGGAGTAGAAGCGCCTATTAGCAAAGGCCAACAAGTGGGTAGCGTCGTGATTTCCTTGAACGGAAAAGTCATTTCAACCCAGCCTATTGTTGCTATGGATGATGTAGGAGCAGGTGGCAGTTTCCGCCGAGCTATTGATAAAGTCACTAAGTGGTTCTAATAAAGCTCTAGTTTAAGGCCCTTCTAGTAGGGCCTTAAGCTACAATTGCACGACTGGAAGGGATTATGGCTGATTTGCCGCTTCAGCTTCCATTAAAGGCTTTTCGGACTCACCATTATGAACAGACATCTCCAAGCCTTCATTTGCCTTAGTGCTAGTTGACTGATTGGCAAAACATTTATAAACCGAGCGGCCTGCAGCGATTAGAAATACTGCAACTATCCCGCCTACCACTGTGCCGACTATTGCAGGAGGAAACTCATTAGGACATTCATCACTACTGTTGGGGCCAGTGCAGTTAATTCCATCCAAAAATGGCATACTATGATTAGAAAACATATATTGCTCCTTATGCTATATCCCTATATTAATTAGTCCATTACCTTTCGCCAAAGCGTTCCGTTTGCCGTATCTTCTAAAACAATGCCTTGTTTTAGAAGCGCATCGCGCACTTCATCGGCAGCTTTAAAGTCTCTGTCTTTACGGGCTTGATTGCGTCGTTTGATTAAAGCCTCAATTTCAGAAACATCAGCTTCACTGCCTTTAAAAAAGCTTTCCGGATCTTGCCGTAGTATACCTAAAATTTTTGCTAAATCCTTTAACAAATTTCCCAATTTCGCAGCCTGCTTAAGATCAGTCTCTTTAAGCTTATTAATTTCTTTGGCCAGATCAAACAATACCGCCAAAGCCTCAGGCACATTAAAGTCATCGTTCATGGCAGCGCTAAATTGTTTTGAATAAGAACTCTCTCCATCAGGCCTCGAACTCACGCCTTCTTGAGAATGGCAATCCTTTGGCAAACCTCTTAAGGCTGTATATAGCCTTGTTAAAGCGGCTTGAGCAGACTGCAAGTTTTCATCTGAATAGTTAATTTCGCTTCGATAATGCGCTGAAATTAAAAAGTATCGAACCACCTCAGCCGGGTATTGCTTTAACACATCGCTGATTACGAAAAAGTTACCCAAGGATTTGGACATTTTTTCAGAATTGACCTGCACCATCCCGCTGTGCATCCAATATCTTGCAAAATGTCCGTCATTGGCAGCTTCTGACTGAGCGATTTCATTTTCATGGTGTGGGAACTTGAGATCAGAGCCGCCGCCATGGATATCAAATTCAATGCCTAAACATTTTTTGGTCATGGCTGAACATTCAATATGCCAACCGGGGCGCCCTTTACCCCATGGCGAATCCCAGGCAGGCTCAGCAGGCTTAGCCGCTTTCCATAATACAAAGTCTAAGGGGCCTTTTTTTGCCTCATTAATATCAACTCTTGCGCCAATTTGTAACTGTTCTAAATTCTGGCCACTTAATTTGCCGTAATCTTCAAACTGCTTAACCGAATAATAAACATCCCCATTTGCAGCGGAATAGGCATAACCTTTTAATATTAATGATGAAATCATTTCGATAATTTCAGGAAGGCTTTGCGTAGCTCGAGGCTCAATATCAGGTGGCAATATATTAAGCTTTGCAAATTCAGCATGCATCAGGTCGGTATATTTCTTAACTAACGCCTCGGGGGACTCACCGTTTTCATGCGCTCTTTTAATAATTTTATCATCAACATCAGTGATATTGCGCACATAGTTAAGCTCATAACCAATAGATTTTAAATAGCGAACAACCACATCAAAAGCTAAATAAGTCCTGGCATGTCCAATATGGCAATGATCGTAAACCGTCACTCCGCAAACATAAAGACTGACTTTATTGGGAAGCAAGCTTTTAAATTCTTCTTTCTGTTTGCTGAGCGAGTTGTAGATTTTTAACATGCTTATCTCATTTTTTTATCATAGATGTTTGGCTTGCTCAAAGCGCTTAATGGCACGATCTCTGCCTATTAAGCTTAGCAAATTTGCCATTTGTGGCCCATGCAATTGACCCGTTAAAGCCAGCCTCAAAGGCTGGAATAAATTTTTACCTTTTACGCCCAGTTTGCTAGTTAAATGTTCGCTCATAGCTTTAAAATCAGCCCCAAAATTTTGGATCGCTACAATCGATTCATTAAAAAACTCTGAACCGGCGGAAAACAATAGCTCTTTGTGCTCTTGTCCCAGATGAAAGTTATCGGTAAATAATAAATTGGCCCATTCCAGTGCATCTTTAGGTAATAAGATATTATCGCGCACGGTTTGGATAAATAAGCTTTTTTGTTCCAGCTCAAGCAAATCATGTACCGACATGCCCATCCATTGCCAAAGACTGTCTTCATCTAAGTTCATTAATGCCAATTTTTGCCAATGTAAAAGCTGGGCTTCATCATATCTTGCAGCCGATTTACTTAAGTGCTCTTCTTTAAACTGGGCGGACAGCTCTTCCATATTCATTAAAGCATTGTTTTCGTAAAAATGCCCCAGCCTTGCCAAATAGTTAATGACCGCTAATGGCAAAAAGCCTTCCTCACGCAACTGAACAATACTGCGGCTGCCGTTTCTTTTTGAAAGTTTTTGACCATCTGAGCCGTTAATTAATGAAATATGCCCGTATAACGGCACCCTTAAGTTTAAGGCTTCTAAAATTAAAATTTGTCTTGGGGTATTGGTTAAATGGTCTTCGCCTCTTAGCACGTGGGATACTTGCATTAAGGCATCATCGATGGCATTACAAAACATAAATGAGCTTGAACCATCTGATTTCTTGATAATAAAATCTCCAATATCATCAGCTTCATATCTTTGCGGGCCTTTCACAAGATCATTAAAGTTAACCACCTTGCCTTTAGGGACTTTAAAGCGGATAGCGGGCTTTAAGCCTTGGGCTAATTTCTCTGCCTTTTCCGCTTCTGATAAGTTTCGGCAAGTTCCTGAATATCGAGGAGCCTGTCCCTGGCATAATTGAATTTTACGGCTTATCTCAAGCTGCTGCTCGGTACAAAAACAGGGATAGGCCAAGCCTTCATCCTGCAGCTTTTGATAATACTGCTCATACAAATCGAATCGCTCTGACTGACAATAAGGCCCATAAGCCCCTCCTACTTCCACCCCTTCTTGCCAGGCTAAGCCCAA
>JARDZR010000043.1 GCA_029240715.1 Gammaproteobacteria bacterium | reverse complement strand
GCTTTGTCTGAGCCCGTTTTAAAAGATTTAATTAAACAAGCACAAGCTTTGGACATGCAGGAAGTGCGCAAAGAAATTGCTAAGCAGTGGGTTAAAGGTCAGGACTAGCCATGCTTGGTTGAAGCCCATGAGTCTTGCTATAGTTTCTTATGCCGACAATGAGCAGTGCCGTTGCATAATCTGTAGCTTCTTCGATAACGCATTCCTGACAGTAGGTTTTGAATAGCTCTGCTTTTTGTTTGGCCTCAGTAAAATTAGACACGTTGCTGCCGGGAAAGATATCAGAAAAGCTCTTTAAAACAGCATCTAATTTTTTACAAATATTGCTACAAGTGTTTTTGTCGAAGCCTAAATCTGGTTCTTTATTTATGGGGTGCTTGGCAAGAAATGTAATAAATCTTATGATCTCCAACCGGCCGGCAAGGCTGGGCTCGCTGGGTAAAAGTTTTAATCTTTCTATGATCTCGTTCATTTTTAGTATTTACTATTTTTGTCTAAACGCTACACTGCGAAAGAAGTGATAGGAGTTGGCTATGATAAGGCTTGCAGCAGTTGTTTTTTTAAGTGCCATTGCTTTAATTAACTTTGGCTTTGCCGAGCCATCGGATGTTAAGGCTTACCAATTAAGCAACGGTTTGACCGTGCTTGTAAAGCCTGATCATCGGGCTCCAGTCGCAGTCTTTGAGATATGGTATCACGTTGGGGCGGCAGATGAAAATACTGGCACAACAGGAATTTCACACTTTCTTGAGCATATGATGTTTCGTGGCACCACACAATATCCTGATGGCCAATTTGCCAAAATGATAGCCGCTAACGGCGGGCAGGAAAATGCTTTTACTACCAATGACTACACCGGCTATTATGAGATGATGTCTGCAGATAAACTGCCTTTGAGCTTCCAGCTTGAATCTGACCGGATGCAACATTTATTGTTAGATGCCAATGCTGTAACAACAGAGCATCAGGTCATTATGGAAGAGCGTCGTATGAGAATTGACGATGATCCTATGAGCTTTGCTTATGAACGGTTTTTGGCGGCAGCTTTTTTAAATAACCCTTATCAGCATCCGACTATCGGTTGGATGAGCGATATGCAACAGTTGAATCAACAGGACTTAGAAAGCTGGTACCATACCTGGTATGTGCCTAACAATGCAACGATTGTAGTGGTGGGGGACGTTGATCCTGACCAAGTCTATCAGTTAGCAGAAAAGTACTTTGGTTCTATACCCAGCCGGGCTTTACCTACTCGCGCAGTGTATGTTTCTCCTCCTGCAGTTGGAGAAAAACAAGTCGTGGTAAACCGCACAGCACAAGTTCCTGCAATTTTTATGGGATTCAATGTGCCAGTAGTTAAAACCGATAAAACAACTTGGGAACCCTATGCTTTGATGATATTGGCTGCAGCGTTGGATAACGATGATAGCTCTATTCTAGATCAGCGCTTAATCAGAGATCAGCAAATTGCAGCTGGAGTGGATGTGGATTATTCCGCTTTCTCTCGCTATGACAATCTATTTAGCATCGTCGCGGTGCCATCAAAAAATGCCAATATTGCTCAGCTTCAAGCAGCAATTTGGCAGCAGTTAAATCTTTTGAAGCAAGAACCATTAAGCCTGGCGCAATTGCAAAAGATTAAACAAGCTCTTTACGCTCAAGAAGTTTATTCTCAGGATTCTTTATTAAACCAAGCCAATGAGTTAGGTTCATTTGCCAGTGTCGGACTGCCTTGGCAGCTTTCTCAAACTTACTTAGAAAATATCAATGCAGTCACTGCAGCTCAAGTGCAAAGTGTTGCCAAGCGTTATCTTAGCGAAGACAATTTGACTATTACTATATTGCAACCGCAAACAGGTCTTGATGTAGATCAAGCTTTTACTCCTGAAGTGACACAGCCAGATTTGTCGGAGATTAGCTAATGAATAGATATCTCTCACTACGCCATATTTTGAAAGTTTTAATTATAGCAAGCAGCTTAATGGTTTCTGCCTGTAAGGCTTCAGTTATTCCTATTCAGTCTTGGAATACCCAAAATGGAGTAAAGGTCTTATTTGATCAAACTAAGCAGTTACCCACTTTAGATGTTCGAGTGGTATTTGCGGCAGGCTCAAGCCGAGATGGCAGTCAATATGGCTTGGCAAATTTAACTGCTAATGCCTTAAATGCTGGGGCAGGCCAGCTATCAGCAGATCAAATTGCTGATAATTTTGCCAGCGTGGGTGCCTTGTTTGGAGCAGATGTTGACCAGGATATGGCAGTGCTTTCTTTAAAAAGTTTGAGCGATCCTCAATATTTACAACCTGCTTTGCAAAACTTCATAGCTGTGTTAACTCAGCCTACTTTCCCAGCAGATGAAGTAGCCCGTTTGCAAAAGCAACAGCTAATTGCTTTGCAGATGTCGACCCAAGACCCTGCGACTATTGGAGAAATTCGGTTTTTACAAGCCATGTACGGCAATACTCCCTATGGACATATGATAATAGGGCAGCCTGATACTGTGGCGAAATTGACCCAACAGGACCTTGTTCGTTTTTATAAGCAATACTATGTGGCTAATAATACCTTAATCGTATTGGTCGGTGATATTTCTAAGAAACAAGCAGAGCAAATAGCCAATCAGTTAAGCCAAGGTTTAGCGCAAGGCCAAGCTGCAGCGCCAATCCCAGCTGCTCCTTTTAAAGCAGCAGGCCAGGTAATTAAGGTCGCCTTTCCTTCTGAGCAAACCACCATTTTAATGGGAGGTCCAGGCATTGCTATGGGCAATGCTTTGTTTTTCCCATTAAGTCTAGGTAACTACACTTTAGGAGGGGGCTCTTTAGTTTCCAGGCTATTTGTGCAAGTACGCAGCCAAGCAGGTTTAGCTTACAGTATTTCAAGCCGATTTGTTTCACAACAAGCGCCTGGCCCCTTTGTGATTATGGCGCAAACCAGAAATGAAAAAGCCCAGGCAGCTGAGCTCAAAATACAGCAGGTCTTGCAAGATTTTGTAGCAAATGGGCCGACTCAAACAGAGCTTGATGCAGCCAAACAAAATTTAATTGGCAGCTTTCCCTTGCTTTTAGTAGGCAACAGCAATATTGCTGATATATTAACAGCGATAGGCTTCTACAAGTTACCTCTTAACTATTTGGATACTTATCGCCAAAAACTCCAGAGCAGTAGTTTGTCTGAAGTGAAGCAGGCAATAAGCCAAAACATTCATCCTAATGCTATGCTGACAGTCATCGTAGGAGGCAGTTCGTGAATACCAACAGCGTTAGGATTATCGGCGGAAAATGGCGAGGGCGTAAAATTTACTTTCCTGACAGCAAAGGCCTGCGCCCAAGCAGTGATTTTGTCAGAGAAACTTTATTCAACTGGCTGATGGCTAGCACTTGGGGCTCGCTCTGTTTAGATGCTTTTGCTGGCAGCGGCTCAATTGGATTTGAAGCTTTATCTCGAGGGGCTGAAAAAGTATTTTTTATAGAGCAGCAGCCTGCGGTATTTAAACAGCTACAGCTTACTGCAAGTCAAATTGGCGCCACTCAACAAAGCCATTTTATTCAAGAAAATACTTTAAAATGGTTGCAAAAGCCAGCCTCAATGCAGTTTGATTTGATTTTTCTAGACCCGCCTTTTCAGCAGCAGCTATTAGTGCCATGTTTGCAAGCTATTCAAAAAAATCATTGGCTTAAGCCCACTGGCTACATTTACGTTGAATATGAGCGTGAATTTGATCTTGGCCCTTATATTCCAGAAGGCTTAAACATGATTAAGGACAAGCAAATAGGTGAAGTAAGATATGGCTTGCTTGGGTTGGCTGCGGTTTAAGTTTGCTGTGAACAGGCTGCTCTGCTACTATACGGGCGTTAAGTTGATTAATAGGGGTAACAATGTTTAGCCGGCATAAATTTTTACAGGGTTTGGCAATAATAGGTCTCTGCAGTTTGATGGCAGCTTGTTCTAGCACTCAAATAAAATCCACCACTCCCTATATTTCACTTCATCCAAAATCGGTAGCAAACCAGCTGCAGATTGCTTTACAGATGACGGCCCCTAACAGCCCGGTTCAATACAGCAATGCTAATGCCGTCTTGGCCGCTTCTGATACTAACTATGCAAGCTCAGCTGCAGCTGCAATAAACAGCGCTTCAAATCCGCCTAGCAGTGTCAGCAATATTTCAAGCAGCGCTCCGAGTGCCAGCACAAGTTCTACTCCCGGGGTGACAACCGCAAGCTATGAATTGCCCACCGGAATGTCTCCAAGTCTGAGCACTGCTAATAATGCTCAGCCAGCTCCAGCACAAACCCAAGGCGTTCAAGCTCAGGCCAGCCAGCCAACTGCAAGCTCTAGCAAACAAGCTGCAGAGTTATCATCAGCCAAAATTCATGCTATTGCCAGCCTGCGACCTGAAATTGAAACTATGTTGGTTGAGTATGGTTTTGTACCAGTTACTTATCAGCCTCAGTTACAGAGAAAATTGACCGTCCAAATTCTTAGTCTAAGTAATAGTTCCGGTTTGCAAATGGTTATTGAAGTTGATGCTATTAATGGCATGCTAACTTATAGCAGGACTTATAGCGGTAGTGCATCCTCCATTTCAATTGGCAATTTGAATGAGCGTACTGCGAAGTTGTTTGGTGATTTACTCACACAGGCTTTAGGGGATTCTCAGCTAATAAGCTTTTTGAATCAACCTTAGGACTTTTATTATAAATGGATATTCAGTCTAATCAGTTTACATCGACTCGAGCTAAGATTCTGGCGTGGATGTTGGTTTTAATCGCTTCAATGTTCTTCTTTTATGAATTTATTCAGATGAACATGTTCAATTCCTTAGCACTGAGCTTTGAAGAAACCTTTCACTTATCTGCTCTTCAAGTCGGCATGGTTTCAGCTTTTTATTTTTTGTCAGATTCCATTCTGCTTTACCCAACAGGCTTTGTGCTGGACCGTTTTTCTTCTCGTAAAATGATTATATTGGGTATGGTGATGTGCATTGCAGGCACAGTATTGATCGCCGAGGCTAGCAATTCCTGGTTTTTAGTGGTGGCAAGGTTCTTGGCCGGAACTTCCAGCGCATTTTGTTTGCTCAGCATATTAAGGCTCGCTTCGCAATGGTTTCCTTCTCATAAGATGGCGCAGGTAAGCGGTGTGGTGGTAACAATAGGAATGCTGGGCGGGACTTTCTCCCAGGTTCCTTTAACCCTGTTAATTGAGGCTCAGGGCTGGCGAGAAGCATTGCGAGATGTGGCTTGGATTGGTGTCGCCTTGCTATTTTTAATGATTTGGCTGGTTAAGGATGCGCCTGAACACAAGCGTTTTGCAGCCTTACAAACCGATCAGGGGCAAATTAAGGTGCCTTTTTGGCAAAGTTTGAGCTTATTGTCAAAAAATAAAAGCAACTGGCTGATTGGAATGTATATCTGCACCATGAATCTGCCTATTATGATTTTGGCCGGGCTATTTGGCAGTCAGTTTATGCAGCAGGCCTATAGTTTTAACTCGATGCGAGCCGCCACAATTAGCATGATGATTTTTGTTGGCACCATTGTCGGTTCGCCTGTTTTAGGCTTTTTATCCGACTACTTAGGCAATCGGCGTATCCCCATGTTAAGCACTGCTGTGGCCTCTTTACTGGTATTTGCTTTTATTATGTATGGGCCTAATTTGGGCTATGCCGGCTATCTGAGTTTGTTTTTTGCTTTAGGCTTTTTTAGTAGCGGACAAGTTATTGGCTACCCTGTTACCCAGGAATCCAATAAGATGACTTTAATTGGCTCGGCTTTGGGCTTTGTTTCAGTGATAATTATGGGCTTGCCCGCCTTATTGCAGCCACTAACAGGTTGGCTCATGCAGCTTTCTTGGGATGGCCAAATGCAAAATGGGGCAGCTGTTTATAAGCTTACTGATTATCAACATGGTTTATGGATCCTATTGATCGGTTTTGTCATTAGTGTTTTCTGTGCTTGGGCTTTGCCTGAAACTTACGGCAATAGAATCGAGTAGGGCCTGATGAATAAACTGGTGCTGGCAACTAGCAATCCTGGTAAATTAAGAGAAATTCAAGCCATTTTAAATTTACCTGGCTTAAGCATTATCCCTCAGTCTGAATTTGGAATAGATGAGGTTGAAGAAACAGGTTTAAGTCTGGTGGAAAACGCTATTATCAAAGCCCGTCACGCCTCAACTGTAAGCGGCTTGCCTGCCTTAGCTGATGATAGTGGTTTGATAGTCGATTATTTGAATGGCGCGCCTGGGGTGTATTCTGCCCGGTATGCTGGCTTGCCAAGCAATGCTGAACGCAATATTGAAAAATTGTTACATGCGTTAAAAGCTGTTCCAGAAGACAAGCGCCAAGCTAGCTTTTATTGTGTGATGGTACTTATGCGTCATCCAAAAGACCCAGTCCCTTTAATTGCAGAAGGTAAGTGGAATGGCAGCATTATGCAGGCTAAAGTAGGACAGCAGGGTTTTGGCTATGATCCAATTTTCTATGTCAAAGAACAAAAGATGAGTGCTGCTGAACTTGATCCGGCAGTTAAAAATCGAATCAGTCATCGGGCCCAGGCGCTAGATAAGCTAAAAAATTTATTCAATCAAATTTAGGCTAAACTAGATTAAACCGATTAATTAAATTACAATCAATCAAATTTGCAATAAATTGGGGTGGTTTAATGTCAAATTACAAGCATGTGTTAGTAGCAACCGATTTACACAATGATGATTTGCCAGTAGTTAAAAAAGCGGTGGCTTTGGCGAAGCGTAATGGTGCTAAACTGACCATTGTTACCGTAGTGCCTCATATTCCATATTATATGGCTTCCGGCCTGTCATCAGTAACCGATATTGAAGCAAGAATTGAGCAAGATTGCCGTACTAAACTTGAGCGAGTTAAAACTCAAATTGATATGGAAGCTGACTTTGTATTATCTCATGGCTCAGCAACCATTGAAATTGTACGTTTAGCTGATAAAGTGCAAGCTGATATTATCGTTATCGGTAGTCATGGTCATGGCGGAGTAAAACGCCTATTGGGATCAACTGCTAGCAGCGTTTTGCATCATGCTAATTGTGATGTGTTGGTTATCCGAATCAAACCATAAATCATTGTCTATTCAACTAATAGCCAATTTTTTCGTTAAAAGCACAGCGAAATATTCTGTTAAGATAGCCTTTGCTTTCAAAAACAAGTTGCCTCGAACTCGTCTTATCAGCAAAACATAGGCCCATTTTTAATAAAGAGTGATGTATAGAAGTGATTCCGTTAAGCTTATATGTTCATTTGCCTTGGTGCGTAAGGAAATGCCCTTATTGCGACTTTAATTCACATGCCAAACCTAATGAGCTGCCAGAACAAGCCTATATCCAGGCTTTATTGCAAGATTTGGAGCAAGATGCGCCCATGGCTCAAGGTCGGCCTATTCAGTCCATTTTTTTAGGCGGAGGGACTCCCAGTTTATTTTCGGCAAAAAGCTTAGAAATTTTATTTAGGGGCATTCAAAAACAAGTCAATGTAGCAGCAGATTGTGAGATTAGCCTAGAAGCTAACCCAGGCACCATAGAACGAGGAAAATTTAAAGAGTATCGTGATATTGGAATTAACCGAATTTCATTGGGGGTACAATCTTTTCAGACTGAACAGTTAACTAAACTGGGCCGGATCCATTCATCAGATGAAGCGGTTCGAGCAGTAGAGGAAATCTATTGCGCCGGCTTTAGCAACTTTAATATTGATTTGATGCATGGTTTGCCTGGCCAGGGTTTAGAAAAAGGTTTGGCTGATATTAAACAGGCTTTGCAGCTTGAGCCTCCGCATTTATCTTGGTACCAGCTTACTATTGAGCCTAATACTTTGTTTTATGCTAAACCTCCGCAGTTGCCAGAAGATGAGGTCTTGGCTGAAATTGAAGCTGAGGGCGAAGCTTTATTGGCCAAGGCTGGTTTTTTGCATTATGAAACTTCAGCTTTTGCCAAGCCTAATCATCAGTGTCGGCATAATATTAATTATTGGCAATTTGGAGACTACTTAGGAATAGGGGCCGGTGCTCATGCAAAAATTACTGATACTGCCCAGCAGAAAATTTTCCGCTTTTATAAACACAAGCATCCGAAAGCCTATTTAGATCCAGATCAGAACTTCATTGCTGAAATGAAAAGCATAGAACAGTCTGAACTTGCTATGGAGTTTATGCTCAATTGCCTGCGCATAAAAGACGGTTTTACTATACAGCAATTTGAAACAAGAACTGGTTTGAAGTTTGATAGCATTAAAGCACCTTTAAATATTGCATATCAAAAGCAGTTACTGGAAAGAGAAGGCGATGTAATCAGGCCTACGCTGCAAGGTGCTCGGTTTTTAAATGAAATTCTTACCTTGTTTTAGCATCCATCTTAAATCTAAGCAGGTCTTCTAAGCGAAGTGCAGTCAACGAACCGCCCCAAACGCAGCCGGTATCAATAGCAAATATATTTTCGATATTTGACTGGCCTTTTAATGCAGCCCAATGGCCAAACACAATTCGAGTGTGTTTTGCCAAGTCAGCTAACTTGAACCAGGGGTAAAAGCCTTTTGGCGGTTGTTCGGCTTTATGGGTAAAATCCATC
>JARDZR010000042.1 GCA_029240715.1 Gammaproteobacteria bacterium | reverse complement strand
GTAAAAGTACCGCCTTGCATATCTTCAATGGCCAGCTTGCCCTCTTTGGCTTTATTACCATAGTCTTTAATGGCTTTTTCAATATCAGCCAAGCTCATTTGATCGACGTTTTTTACCACAGGAACTACTAAGCCTCGAGGAGAAGAAACCGCCACGCCAACATCATAGTAACCGTGATAAACAATATCATTGCCATCGATAGAAGCGTTGACTGCTGGGAACTTTTTCAAGGCCTCGACAGTCGCTTTTAAGAAAAATGACATAAAGCCTAATTTTACGCCCTGCTCTTTTTCAAACTGGTCCTTATACTTAGCACGAAGGTCCATTACGGCTTTCATATCCACTTCATTAAAAGTCGTTAAAATAGCAGCGGTGGATTGGACTTCAACCAATCTTTTGGCGATGGTTGCACGCAGTCTTGACATAGGAACGCGCTGTTCTGTTCTAGCACCGGCTGGCATAGCAGCTGAGCCTGGCGCTTGCAAATGCTTTTCTACATCTTGCTTAGTCAAACGACCGTCTTTGCCAGTGCCTTTAATATCTTGGGCATTAAGATCGTGTTCAGCTAAAGCTCTTCTGACTGAAGGGCCTGCGTCTTGAGCAGTAGGTGCAGCCTGAGCTGTCGCAGGTTTTGCAGCTTCATCGGCTTTAGGGGCTTCTGCAGGTTTTGCAGCAGCAGCCGCTCCTGCTTCAATCGCACCAATCACTTCTTGGCTTTTTACGGTATCCCCTTCTTTTTTAAGAATACCACTTAATACCCCAGTAGCGGTGGCAGGAACTTCCATTACCACTTTATCGGTTTCGATTTCAACCAAGGTTTCTCCCTCGGTAACGCTATCGCCTTTAGCTTTATGCCATGTAGCAATCGTGCCTTCTGAAATCGATTCTGGGAAGGCAGGGACTTTTACTTCAACTGACATGTCTATTTTCCTTGTAGTTTTAATGCTTCGTTAATCAATTTTTTCTGCTGTTCTTGATAAAGCGCAGAATAGCCTGCGGCCGTTGTTCCCATTGCTTCTCTGCCTGTATAAGACAAATTGGGCAGCAAGGCTGATAAATCATCACGAACTTTGCCCCAAGCCCCTTGGTTATAAGGTTCTTCTTGGCACCATACAAAGTCTTTAGCTTTTTTATATTGGGCCAAGATGGCTTTCACTTCATCGCTTGGGAATGGATAAAGCTGCTCAATTCTGATTAATGCGATATCTTGGATTTTTTCCTGACGACGCATGGCTAATAAATCGTAGTAAACCTTACCGTGGCAGAAAATGACTCGACTGACTTCAGCCTTGTTGATTTGATCGACTTCATCAATCGCTAAAGCAAACTGTCCATTAGCCAGCTCATCCAAACTAGAGGTTACTAAAGGATGGCGCAGTAAGCTTTTTGGCGACATGATAATTAAAGGCTTTCTATAGGGCCTTAAAATCTGTCTACGCAGCAAGTGATAAATCTGAGCTGGGGTGCTGGGTGAGCATACTTGCATATTATCATTAGCACACAGCTGCAAGAACCTTTCTAGTCTAGCAGAGGAATGCTCCGGGCCTGCTCCTTCTTGAGCATGAGGCAACAGCATGGTTAAGCCTGAAAGTTTGCCCCATTTTTCTTCGGCAGAACAGAGGAACTGGTCAATCACTACCTGGGCACCGTTTACAAAGTCCCCATACTGCGCTTCCCAAATATCCAAAGTGTTAGGGTCAGTCCAGCTATAGCCGTATTCAAATGCCAATACCGCTTCTTCCGATAGCAATGAGTCAATAACGGTATATTTAGCCTGTTTCTCAGCAACATGATTTAAAGGAATATAAATACTATCCTGATTTTGGTCATGCAAAACGGAATGGCGGTGGGAGAAGGTGCCACGCCCTGAGTCTTCGCCTGACAAGCGGACCGGATAACCGGCTTTCAACAAAGTGGCATAAGCTAAGGTTTCGGCATAACCCCAGTTAATAGGAATTTCACCAGAGGTCATTTTTGCCCTTTCAGCATATACTTTTGCAACCTGAGCTTGCAAGGCAAAGCCTTCTGGCAGTTTTTCTAACTGCTTAGCGGTATTCACCAAGTCTTCTTTGCTTAGTTTTGAATTATATTGAGCTTTCCAGGACTGTTTTAAAAATGGTTTCCATAGTTCATTGTGGTCCCTGACATTTGCAAGGTCGACCAAGGCTTTATCGGTATCCAAGGAAGCACGATAAGCTTTGCTCATTGCATCCACTTCTTCGACTTTAAGCAAATTCTCAGCAATCAGTTTGTCAGCATAAAGCTTGGCAGCTGAAGGCATTTTTTTAACCACTTGATACATTAATGGAGAAGTTGCAGAAGGTTCATCCGCTTCATTGTGTCCATAACGGCGATAACCAACCAAATCAATAAATACATCCTTATTGAAAGTCATTCGGTATTCTAAAGCTAACTCAGCGACGTGTAAGACCGCTTCTGGATCATTTGCATTAACGTGAAAGGCGGGAAGCTCAAACATTTTGGCAATATCGGTGCAATAAGGCGTACTTCTCGCCTCATCTACATTGGCCAAAGTAAAGCCAACCTGATTGTTAATTACAATATGAATGGCCCCGCCATTACCGTAACCAGGAGTTTGTGACATGTTTAACAACTCCATGTTTACGCCTTGGCCAGCCACTGCAGCATCGCCATGCACTTCTATCGCGAATGCTTCATTTTTATTGCCATTAAGTTGGTCCTGGTAGCTATGAATGCAACCCTCTGCTACCGGAGAAATAATTTCTAAATGCGAAGGGTTAAATGGCATGACTAAATGCAAAGCTCCGCCAGCGGTGTTCACGTCCACTGAATAACCCAGGTGATATTTTACATCTCCCGCATATAAGTTCGGATCAGGCTTGCCATCAAATTCAGTTAACACTTTAGGCATAGGCATACCCATGACATTAACCAAAGCATTCAAGCGGCCACGGTGCGCCATTGCCATAATCACTTTTTTAACTTTCTTCTCGCCAGCTCGCTCAATAATGGCATTAACCATAGGAATAAAACTGTCATTACCCTCTAGAGAGAAACGGATTTTACCGGGATACCGGGTGGTGAAGAATTTTTCAAGAACGTCCGCAGCGATTAACCTTTGCAATAACCAGCGTTTGCGCTCTGGGCTTAGACTAAAACTTTCATTTTCAATTTTGTTCTGGAACCACTTCTTTTCTTCCGGATTGCTGATATGCATATACTCATAACCAATGCTTCCGCAATAAAGTTGCTCTAATTTTTCAACAATGGCTTTAAGGCTTTGAGGTTTTGCTTGATTCCAGTCCGAAAAAGCAAACTCTGCATTGAGTTCTGAAGCCAAGTTATAAGTATTAAGATTTAATTGCTCCAAAGCGGGCACTTTGATCATGCCAAGCGGATCAATCTTAGCTTTTCTGTGAGCATAACAGCGATAAGCTTCTATAAGCTCATATACCGCCAAGCTTTTAGCAGAGCCGCCCGTAGTAACAACTTGAGCCAACACGGGGTGCTTAGCCAGCTCTATAAAATGCTGACGAATTTCAGAATGAATAGGTTCTTGTTTTGACGCTATCTGAGAAAAATAACGCTGCCAGGAAGGGTCTACGCTGGCTGGGTCTTTTACAAAAGATTCATATAAGGCTTCTAAATAGTCGCTATTTCCGCCAAAAAGTTGAGAGCTACTCCATTGTTCTTGCATGCTCTCTTTATTATTACTCATTTGCTTTCCTCTACAAAAAAATGTCATTCCTGCATAGGCAGGAATCCAGAAATTTATACAGCCTTTTTCAACATTAGGGAGCGCAATTTACCAATGGCCTTGGCTGGATTCAATCCTTTTGGACAAACATTGGTACAGTTCATAATGCTGCGGCAGCGAAATAGACTAAACGGATCTTCTAAATCACTTAGACGTTGATCGGTGGCTTTATCTCGAGAGTCAACCACAAATCGATAAGCCTGCAGCAAACCGGCAGGTCCTACGAACTTATCAGGGTTCCACCAAAAGGAAGGACAGGAGCTGGTACAGCAAGCACATAAAATACACTCATACAAGCCATCCAATTTTTCTCTATCTTTTGGAGACTGTAAATACTCTTTAGCTGGAGGCGGAGTATCTTGATCAGGTTGCAGATAAGGGTTTAGTCTTTCATAGTTTTTATAAAACTGGGTCATATCCACGATAAGATCGCGAATAACAGGCAAACCGGGCAAAGGCCTTAAAACAACTGGCTCTTGCAAAGAATGCACCGAAGTTAAACAAGCCAAACGGTTTTTGCCGTTGATATTGATACCATCTGAACCGCAGACCCCTTCTCCACAAGAACGTCTTATTCCAAGACTGGGATCCATTTCTTTTATTTTCTCAATAGCACCCAATACCATCATGCTGGAGTCTTTTGGAACTTCTACCTCAAAAGTCTGCATATAAGGCTTGGCGTCTTTTTCTGGGTTGTATCGGTAAACTTCAAACTTCATCATTCGGTTCCTCAAATACTTTCTATCATTTATTAGTAAACTCGCTCTTTAACCGGGAAAGGCTCAACCTTAGTAGGCTTCATGTTGACAGCGCGGGTTGACATACGGTTATCTTGCGCAAAGTACAAAGTGTGTTTTAACCAGTTTACATTGTCATGATCCGGATAGTCCTCACGGCTATGTGAGCCACGAGTTTCAGTCCGGAATAAAGCTGAAGCTGCTGTTGCCACTGCAACTGACATCAAGTTGTCCAGTTCCAGGGCTTCAATTCTCATGGTGTTAAAAATGCTACTGTGATCAGGTAAAACCGCATGCTTTAAACGTTCTTGTAAGACTTTAAGTTTTTTAAAGCCTTCTTCCATAAATTCGCCCTTACGGAACACACCAAAATCACGCTGCATAATGGCTTTCATTTCAGCGCGAATTTCAAACATGTTTTCACCAGACTGGCTGCTTTCCCAGCGATTAAGTCTTTCCAAAGCCTGGTTAATATGATCGTCTGTCACAAACTGCATATCCATATGCGGCAAGTTTTCAGTAATATGAATTCCCGCTGCTCTTCCAAATACCACTAAATCTAATAAAGAGTTACTACCTAAACGGTTTGCCCCATGCACTGATACGCTTGCACATTCCCCAATCGCATACAGACCATGTACAATTTCATCCTGAGCTTGAGCGTTCTGAGTAATGACTTGACCATGAATATTGGTTGGCAAGCCTCCCATCATATAGTGGCAAGTCGGGACCACTGGAATAGGCTCTTTAACTGGATCGACATGAGCAAATGTTTTTGCCAATTCACGAATTCCAGGCAACCTTTCAGAAATAATTTTTTCACCCAAGTGGGTTAGGTCTAACAATACACAATCCACACCGTTGCGTTTAACAGCACGACCTTCTCTTATTTCCACTGTGCTGGCACGGGAAACGACATCTCGAGAAGCCAAATCTTTTGCATTAGGCGCATAACGCTCCATAAAGCGTTCGCCATCTTTATTACGAAGCACGCCACCTTCACCGCGACAGCCTTCTGTTACCAAAACCCCCGCCCCGGCAATGCCTGTTGGGTGGAACTGCCAAAACTCGATATCTTGTACAGGCAAACCGGCCCTTAAGCCCATGCCAATTCCGTCTCCAGTATTAATATAGGCATTGGTAGTGGATTCAAAAATTCTTCCTGCTCCGCCCGTTGCTAAGACGGTGGCTTTAGCATGGAAAAAAGCAATTTCACCCGTTTCAATATGAATAGCAGTCACGCCCACTACCGCGCTGCCATTTTTTACCAAATCTAAAGCATACCATTCTGTAAAAAACTCAGTCTTATATTTAATATTGGCTTGGTATAAGGTATGCAATAAAGCATGACCGGTTCTGTCAGCTGCGGCGCAGGTACGTTGAGCAGGTTTGCTCACATCGTACTCTTTAGACATTCCACCAAAAGCACGTTGATAAATCCGACCGTCTTCTTGTCTTGAAAAAGGCATTCCCATATGTTCAAGCTCATAGACTGCCTGAGGAGCAACTTCACACATATATTCGATACAGTCCTGATCGCCCAGGTAGTCCGAACCCTTAACGGTGTCATACATATGCCAACGCCAGTCATCTGGATGCGCATTCCCTAAAGAAGCCGCCATCCCACCCTGAGCAGAAACAGTGTGAGAACGGGTTGGAAACACTTTAGAAATAACCGCAACCTTTTGATTAGCTTGGGCCAATTGAATAGCAGCTCTTAAACCTGCTCCACCTGCCCCTATTATAATCGCGTCAAATTCATATCTTGCAATTGCCATGTCTATTTAGCTCCACAGTATATCGATGCACCAGACGATGCATGCCAGAAAACCTATAATAATAAGCACTTGTACAGTTCCTCTCACCAAGCGGCACTGTACATAGTCTGTTAATATGGTCCAAATGCCTACCCAGGCATGCCCTACTAAACTCAGCAAAGCCAAAATAGTAAAAAACCGCATCCAAGTTGCATGAAACAAACTGTACCAAACAGCATAATCAAGCGGAGAATGGCCTAAAATGAAGCCCACAATAAATAGACTGTAAACTGCTAAAACCACGGCTGAAACTCTTTGCACAAACCAATCTTTCAAACCGTTACGAGTCAAAGAAGTGACGCTGCTTACCATAGTATTTTAACTCCCAAGGCGACAATAACAATTAAGGACAGGCAAAATACGATCAGGCTGCTCCAATATGAACCTTTAATCGTTTCCAAATAGCCAACATCCATAAACAGGTGCTTAATTCCAGCTAACATGTGATAGAATAAAGCTGACAGAAACAGCCAAATAAAGAACTTAACCCAAATAGATCCAAAAAAAACCTTCAGGCTTAAAAAATCTACTTCTGAGCTTAATGAATGATCTAAAAGCCATAGCACAAAGGGAATTAATAGCAATAGCATGATCCCTGAGATTCTATGCAAAATAGAAACAGTTGCATTCATTGAAAACCAGTATTTTGAAATAGACTTTAAGTCCACATTACGCGATTTTAAAGACATTGCAGCACCTTTATATAGACCAAAATTGTTTTTATTCTAACACATTCACTTTGCGCTTCCATAGACTAGATTGAAAAATAGATTATTTCCATTTTGGAATTAATGTTTTAATACAACTTTATCATTGCATCAGCACCCAAGCAGTCTCTATAATGCCAACAGAGACCAATAATTTTTAGGGAATTAAAATGGCCGAAAGAACCGCTAAACTAACTATAGAAGGCAGCAATGAAAGCTTTGAGTTACCGATCTATTCAGGGACAGTAGGCCCTGATGTTATCGATGTCAGCAAATTAGCCCAAAGCGGTATTTTCACCTATGACCCCGGTTTTATGTCCACTGCAGCCTGTAAGTCAGCCATCACCTATATTGATGGAGATAACGGTATTTTGCTCCATCGCGGCTATCGAATTCAGGATTTAGCTGAATCAGCCAGCTATCTTGAAGTCTGCTACTTGCTGTTAAATGGCGAATTACCTAATGCCAAACAAAAATCTGAGTTTGAAGCCAGCATTCGCTATCACACTATGCTGCATGAACAAGTGGTCAATTTCTTTAGAGGATTTAGAAGAGACGCTCACCCTATGGCTATTATGATTGGGGTAGTAGGCGCTTTATCAGCTTTTTATCACGACAAGCTTGATATTCATGATGAAGCAAACCGCCAGCTCACTGCGCATCGTTTAATTGCTAAAATGCCAACCATTGCAGCCATGTGTTACAAGCACACTATCGGCCAGCCATTTATGTTCCCTAACAATGAAATGAGCTATGCTGAGAACTTCCTGTACATGATGTTCGGCACTCCTTGCGAAAAGTACAAACCCAATCCCGTGTTTGTTAAAGCCATGGACATTATTTTCACTTTACATGCCGATCACGAACAAAATGCCTCAACTTCCACAGTGCGTTTAGCCGGGTCCACAGGGGCTGATCCTTTTGCCTGTATTTCCGCCGGCATTTCAGCTTTATGGGGACCTGCTCATGGCGGCGCCAACGAAGCTTGCTTGAAGATGCTCCAAGAAATCGGCACTCCTGACAGAATTCCCGAATATATTGCAAGGGCTAAAGATAAAAATGACACCTTCCGTTTAATGGGCTTTGGTCATAGGGTTTACAAAAACTTCGACCCAAGGGCCAAAGTGATGCGCCAAACCTGCGAGGAAGTCTTAAAAGAATTAGGGCAAAGCAATAACCCGATTTTTGAAGTGGCCATGCAGTTACAGGATATTGCTACCAAAGACTCTTACTTTATTGAGAAAAAGCTCTATCCAAACGTCGATTTCTACTCAGGCATTATCCTAAACGCCATCGGCATTCCAGCTGATATGTTTACTGTAATTTTTGCTTTGGCAAGAACAGTGGGTTGGATTTCACAATGGCATGAAATGGTAGGCGACCCAGCATCTAAGCTTTGCCGCCCAAGACAGCTTTATGTCGGCGAAAAAGAAAGAGACTTTAAGCCTATCAATAAAAGATAGAGTCGAGTTCTCGCTGGGGGCTATCTGGCTTTGGCTATCGCCTGACAGACCTGCTGCGCCCCTTCCAATATTCTAGGCCCATCCCTTGCAATTAAGCTGGCATTAATATTCAGCATATTGTGGTTTTTTACCG
>JARDZR010000003.1 GCA_029240715.1 Gammaproteobacteria bacterium | reverse complement strand
GATAAAGAGTCTGAAGAAAAGTTTAAAGAAATCAGTCACGCCTATGACGTATTAAGCAATGCTCAAAAACGCTCAGCCTACGATCAATATGGTCATGCCGGAGTTGATCCTTCTATGGGAGGAGGCGGCGGCTTTGCCGGTGGCGGTTTTGGTGATGTGTTTGGTGATATCTTTGGTGATATTTTCGGCGGAGGAAGAGGTCCTGGCCGTGCTCAGCCGCAAAGAGGTTCAGATCTTCGCTACTCTCTTGAAATCAGTTTAGAAGAAGCTGTACACGGCAGCACTAAAAAAATCTCGTTTCCTTCCTTAAGCCCTTGTGAACCTTGTCATGGCAGTGGCGCCCAAAAAGGCAGTGAAAAAGTAAGTTGCTCAACCTGCGGCGGCCATGGTGTTGTTCGCATGCAGCAAGGTTTTTTCTCAGTCCAACAAACCTGTCCAAGCTGTCATGGCCAAGGCCAAGTCATTAAAAATCCATGCCCAAGTTGCCATGGTCAAGGTCGGGTCCAAAAAACCAAAAACCTCTCAGTTAAAATTCCAGCCGGAGTGGACAATGGAGACAGAATTCGTTTAGCTGGGGAAGGCGAAGCTGGAGAGCAAGGCAGTCCTGCAGGAGACTTATATGTCGAAATGCGGGTTAAACCTCATGCTATTTTCCAAAGAGATGGCAATGATTTGCACTGTGAACTGCCTATTAATTTTGCCACCGCTTGTTTAGGTGGCGAACTTGAAATCCCTACTTTGGACGGTCAGGTTAAATTAAAAATTCCTGCTGAAACCCAGTCCAGTAAAGTATTTAGACTCAGAGGAAAAGGCGTAAAAAGCCTGCGCGGAAGTTCAGTGGGTGACTTGCTTTGCCATATCAAAGTAGAAACTCCAGTCAACCTTAATAACGAGCAAAAAGAACTGTTAAGACAGTTTCAGGAATCTTTAGGCGATGGCAAAAATCATAGCCCACAGTCTTCTGGATGGTTTGATAACGTCAAAAGGTTTTTTAACGACCTAGCCAGTTAATACTGTATTTGCTAGTATTCAACATCAGTATTTTAATTAGGCAGCGCAAATGAATTTGCCATTGATAAGAATGGGCGTAGATATAGGCGGTACCAAAATCGCTGCCATCGCTTTAGATGCCCACAGCGGTCAAGCCGTAAAACATAGCAAAATTTCTACTCCATCCGATTATCCCAGTTTAATTAAATGCTTAACTGAACTGGTGTTTGAATATGAAAAGGAACTCGGCCCAGTCAGCTATGGCATGTGTTACCCAGGCAGCGTCAATCAAGAAACCCAACGGGTACAAAATGCTAATATTCTTTGGCTTAATGACAAGGCTTTTGAGCAAGATCTAGCAAAAGCCTTACAGCGTCCAATTCGCACCGGAAATGATGCCAACTGTTTTACCCTATCTGAAGCTATAGATGGCGCCGGCAAAGGTTACTCTGTGGTATTTGGCGCCACATTAGGTACAGGCTTAGGCGGCGGCATTGTGATCGATCAAAAAATTTTAGTGGGTTTAAATCGTTTAGGAGGAGAGTGGGGGCATGTGCCCATTCCCTGGCCCACTGCAAGAGAAATTCCAGGTCCAGAATGTTACTGTGGATTAAAAGGCTGTCTGGAAAGCTATTTATCAGGAACAGGCTTGGCAAGAAGCTATCGCCATGTTACTGGCAAAGCACTTCGCTCAGAGCAAGTGATAGAACTAGCCAATCAAGGTGATCCGGATGCTGAAGCTGCCCTTTCCCGCTACGAAAACCGAATGGCAAGAGCTTGCGCAATGATTATCAATATTTTAGATCCAGACGTGATTGTCCTAGGCGGAGGCTTGTCTGCATTAAAACGTTTATATCTCAATGTCCCCAAACAATGGGACCAGTATATTTTTTCGCCGCAAGCTGTTAAAACCAAGCTTTTACAAGCAGCGCATGGCGCTGAAAGTGGGGTGCGCGGCGCAGCACGATTGTGGTAGAATGCTCTCTAAATAAAGGAGACTTGCAATGAAATTAGAAGCATATGGTTGTGCTGGAGCTATCATCGCTTCCTCAGGCGGAGCGTTAATCTATTTTGCTGTAGCAGGAGCGATTCCTGTTTGGGCCATTGCTTTTGGAGGCGTGGCTATTGTAGGAGGAATGGGTTTACCTATTGGGGCCCATTGCCTTAAAAATACCAAACAAGACCTTAACGATGCGGTAGTCTTTAAAGACGCAAGCAATCCTTTTTTAGCAGCCCAGTATGCACCAGCAGGTGGATAGACAGGAAAATGCGGCACTTGCCTTTAACCGCCAACACCTGCTAGATGCTAGGGGCAGCAGAGCATATGCAACATCCAGAGCTAGCAGTCTGGCATCCCATGATAGCTTAATAGTAAGAGATGAGGAAGCAGGCCAATATGCAGCCCCTCAATGAAATCGGTAAAGAGTATCAGCGTCCTTGGGGTAGTTATAAAACCATTGAGATGTGCCCTGGTTTTCAAGTCAAAACCATCACGGTTAATCCCGGTGGACGCCTGTCTTTACAAAGCCATGAAAAGCGTTGCGAACACTGGGTAGTGGTGAAAGGCAAGCCCACCGTGACTATTAACGATGATGTAAGAGATTATAACGAAAACCAAGCCATTTATATCCCCTTGCAATCCAAGCATCGCTTGGAAAACTTTACCCAAGATCTCGTGGTGATTGTTGAAGTGCAAATCGGCTCCTATTTAGGCGAAGATGATATTAAGCGCTACGATGATGTATACGGGCGCACTGAAAAATGACCGATTTTCTTGGCAGTTTACTGTTTTAGAAAATCGCCATAGGTTCTCGTTTTCACGGGAATGACACATGAGTATTAGAAGATGAGCGTATTTAAATTACTAAGCCTGGTTTGGATTATTTTAGAACTGATCGTATTTTTTTGGGTAGCCCATGTAATCGGCTTAGGCTGGGCTATTTTGCTTGTGGTATTTTCAAGCCTAATCGGCGGAGTTTTGATGCGCCGCTTTGGATTGGCTAACTTACAAAAAGCCCAGCTTAAAATGATGCAAGGCGAGAGCCCAACCCATGAAATGCTGAGTGCAGTGGCCATTATGATGGGCGGTATTTTTATGATTGTCCCCGGCTTTATCTCTAGCATAATCGGTTTATTTTTACTGGTTCCAAAACTGCGTGATCCTATAGCCAATTGGATTTTAAGAAAAAGCAGTTTGAGTATGTTTCAGCAGACTCCGCACGGGCCTAATGAAGGACTGGCGCGGGAATTTGGCAATGCTTCTGCTCAGCCTGAGACAGTTGAAGGCAGCCATGGCAGGACCATAGAAGGCGAAGCCTGGAAAGAACAGTAATGACATTACAAGAAGCTTTAGACAAGCTTAAACAAGCCAGATTTGAAGAAAGAGACGGCCAAGTCCAAATGATGAAGGCCGTGAGCGAAGCGCTTAATAAAAAAACCATTGCGGTAATCGAAGGCGGCACCGGAATTGGTAAAACCTTTGCCTATTTAATTCCTTTACTGCTGCAACGCTCTGAGAAAACAAAACTCATTATTTCCACCGCAACAGTCAGCTTGCAAGAACAGTTGGTACATCATGATTTGCCGAATTTATCCAAAATTCTAGACCTTAAATTTACTGCTGAAATTGCCAAAGGCAGAAGACGCTATGTCTGCCTTAATAAGCTGTATCATCATGAGCAGGGCATTAGCCAATCCGAGCTTAGCCTATTGGGCTTTAGTGAAGCTCGCGCTGAGCTTCCCAAGCAAGAAGAACAAGCTTTGGTAGAAAGCCTGATTGATAAAATTGAATCCAAGCATTGGAATGGAGACAGAGACCAGTTAAACGAATCTATTCCAGAGTCTTTATGGCGTAATATCACAACAGATGCGGTCGGATGCAGTAATAAACGCTGTGCCTTTTTTAATGACTGCAGCTTTTTTCAGGCTAAACGCAGGCTTTACACCGCTGATATTATAGTCAGTAACCATGATTTGCTTTTATCAGATATAGGCCTTGGCACCGGCGCCCTACTGCCTCCAGCTGAAGACTGTTTTTACGTGATAGATGAAGCCCATCATTTGGCAAGCAAAGCGATTAAGCACTTCACCGCTTACACCGGACTCATGAGCGCAGCAGAATGGTTAGAACAGCTTAATAAAGGCATGAAGTCTATTAAAGAACATTTGAAATTAGAGCAAAGCCTGGTCAATCAAATTGAAAAAAACCTGCATGAGATTAAACTTTTATTGCCGCAACTGCGCGATGTGATTTCTGTTAATTTCAATCACTACCAAAAAGATAGTTTTTGGCTTATTCCCAAACTGCCTGAAGCTTTAAGAGAGCCTATGCAGGCCTTAGCCAACCAGGCCAAAGAACTGCAGCTTGCGCTTTATTCAATCCGTAAAATTTTGACTGAACAACATGATGAGCGAACTTTAACCGAATACGATTCCATTCTTTCGGCTGTAGCCTATTTTAGCAATCGGGCTGAAGACTTCGCTCAGACTTTTAACTTATTCTGCAGCAAAGACCCTGAGGGCACGCCTCCTATTGCTCGCTGGATTACCGCCAAAGAAGAAGATACAAAGTTAAAAAACTATCAGGGCAAAGACTTTATCTGTCACGCTGCAATGAGCTCAGCTGCCAGCATGTTGCCCAATTATTTTTGGGATAAGCTGCAACACGGGGCACTTTTATGCTCAGCCACACTAAGGGCGCTGGGTAAATTTGAGGACTTTTTAGAAAACACCGGCCTGCAATATTACCCTCATATTAAAACCTATGCTTTTACTTCGCCTTTTGCCTATGAAAAATCAACTTTGAGCGTGCCTAAGCTCAATTTCCTTCCGGAAAATGATAAAACCGAACAATTTATTGAAGAAATTAGCCAGATTTTGCCGGAAATTTTGCAAGAAGAAGCGCATGGTAGCTTGGTGCTATTTACTAGCCGTGACATGATGGAAAAAGTCTATCATCGGCTTGACCTTAAACTGCAAAAACAGATTTTGTTACAAGGGACCCAGCCTAAACACATGATGATCGACACCCATAAGCACTTGATTGATCAAGGCAAGGTCAGCATTATTTTCGGCCTGCAATCCTTTGCCGAAGGAGTGGATTTGCCAGGAGATTACTGTAGGCATGTGGTGATTACCAAACTGCCCTTTAGCGTTCCATCTACTCCTATTGAAAAAACCAAAGTCGATTGGCTGGAAGCTCAAGGTCGCAATGCTTTTATGGAACATACTCTTCCTGAGGCCTCTATTCGGCTGACCCAATATGTAGGAAGGCTGATCAGAAGTCAGCAAGACTGCGGGAAAGTCACCATTTTAGATAGAAGAGTGGTGTTAAGGCGATATGGCAAACAGCTGCTAGATAACCTGCCAGCATTTAGCCGGCAGATTGCTTAATTATTCAAGGCTTGGGCTTGGGCCTGGTTTAGGCGATTTAGCTGCGTCTTGCATTGCCTGGCGCATAGGAGTCACAGAAACAGCACTTTGGCTGCTCACCCCGCTCAATGGCTCACTATTGCTTGCTTGTGAGCTAACTGAAGCAGTGGAATCAGCTCTTTGCCTTACTTGAACGTCGGCTGAAATTGCAGGAGCGACAGGCGCTTTGGGTTTTGCAGAGCTGCTACCGAAAATAGCACGTGAAAGTGCGCTTTGTTGGGGAGCTGCAGCTGTTTGTGCTTCTCCTTGTGCCGACCTCAGTTGACCGAAGAAAAAGCCATAGACTTTATTAAGCGCCGTTTTAACAGCAGAGATAAAACCAGAAAATGGCCCTGGTTTTGCGGCAGTAGAGGCCGCGCCAGCTTGAGGCTGTCCGAATATTAAATCTAGGCGCAATCCTTCCTTACGCTCGGCATCAAACAGGTTTCGATTTGCAAAAAAATTCATAGTTTTAATGTGGCTTGAGTTCATTTCTCTTAAAACATTCGCTAGTTTAGGCTGGACGGCTTGGCCTGCACCGACTATAGAGTGAAGACAGCTGTTAAATTGCCTCACTGCATTATCCAGGAAAAACCTCAAATCATCTGGGCTCATTTTATCGTCTGGATCAGCATTTTTAGGATCGGCATCAAAAATTCCAACTACTTTTTTGGGATTTTTAAGTAAGTCATACCAGGACTCTAGTATATCCGCTGCTAGAGCTTGGTTTTTTTCAGCCATCGCTTTTTTAAATCGATTAAAACTTTCAGGATAGGTGTTATTGGCACAATCCATTACAAATTCTTGCTGGATTTTTTTATTAATAGACATATTTAGTCCCTTAATACATTATGATTATATATTTAATATAGCTTATATTTTATAAAACAAATATTAAGGTAAGCTTAAGGCAACTTTTTAAATTCAGATTTTTTAAGGCTTTGGCTTATCCCATGAGCCTGTTTCTGCTAAGATAAAAATCAGACAATTTAAGTGAATAAGCGATGAAATCTTTAGGCCATTATATTGCCGGGAAATGGACACAATCTAATAGTTCTGAGCCTTTGCGGGCCGTTGACTCTATTTATGGCCTCAATATATGGCAAGGTCAAACAGTGACTGACGCCGAGCTTAACACGGCCGTTTTGGCAGCAAAATCGACTTTCAATGAGTGGTCAGCCTTACGCACAAGTGAACGCCATCAAAAAATATCATTATTAGTCAAAGAATTAGCCTTAAACCATGCCAGCTTGAATTTGCTAATAGCCCAAGAAAGCGGTCGGCCGATTTGGCTGGTTGATGAAGCTATAAATGGCTTAGTTTATCACCTTAGTAGCCTACCTATTAAAAATTACCGCCCGATAGGCACTATAGCAGTGTGTGGCTCTGCCATTAGCTTAAATTATTTGGCCCAGATTTTTGAACTTTTGCTATATGGTAATTCAGTGATGCTCTACAGCCTGCCGGGCTCTTATGCCGTGTCTGAAAAACTGATGCAATGCTTGGAAAAGCTTGATTTACCAAAAGCGGGCTTGCAGTTAGTGCATGGAACTAGAGAAGGCGCTATTGCCTTAGCAAAACACCCGGAAATACACGGTATAGTATTTGAAGGAGATGCTGCAACCGCTGCTATGATTAGGCTTGAGTCGGCCCAACAATTTAATAAATATTTAGCACTGTCTGTTCCATCTAACAATCCGTTGTTGATTAAAAATATCAGCAATATTGAGACTGCGGTCTATCAGACAGTCAGATCGGCTTTTTTAAACTCAGGCCAGGAAGCTTATGCTGCCAAAAGCTTGATTATTGCTAATGAGCCCGAGTCAGATCATATTTTAGAATGCCTTATTGCTATGACCCGCTCTCTAAGAATCGCGGCTTATGATGCCAGTCCAGAGCCTTTTATGAGTTCCATGGCTTCTCCACTGGCCGCTCAACATGCCCTAAGCATTCAAAACCATTTGCAGCGCCAAGGCTGCACCATGCTTTTACCCATGAAATTAATTCAGGGTGGAACAGGCCTGCTTTCTGCAGGCATTATGCTATTGCCGGCTAAGACAGAAGCTGCTTTATGCCCAGGCCCTTTAATCCAAGTGATTAGGGCCACATCGACCGAGCAATGTATAGAACTAGCCAGGCCTTATCCTTCAATGGCGGCAGGCATCATTACAGAAAATGAGGATTTATTTAAGCAATACTCGGCCTGCTGTCGAGCTGAGCAGCTTTACCACAATATGCCTATGCAAAACCCCGGCAGGTTTCAAACCATTAGCTATCCAAGTGCGCAAACCTTAAATGGCAATTTGAATTTTAGTCAGCCTCTGCCAGGAATTAAATTGAACCTGGCTTCTTCCGTGTAAAAAACCACATACTTGCATAGCCTAGCGTAGCGGCAATTAAAGAGGCGCAAAGAATGCCCACTTTAGCAAATAGTAAACTTTGCAGATTACCCGGATAGGCCAGTTCTGCAATAAATAAAGCCATAGTAAAGCCAATCCCTGCGATCAAACTCATCGGGAATAACAATCGCAGCGGAACATGCTCAGGCAGCTGTAGCCATTTTAAACGTATTAATACTGCGCTTAGCCCAAAAATCCCCAGCACTTTACCAAACAGTAAACCGAAAATAATCCCTAAGCTGATTGGGCTATGCCAAGCTAAATGCAAAGAAGATAAAGACAAGCTCACTCCGGCATTAAATAAAATAAAAACAGGGACAATGCCATACATGACCGGGGCTTTAAGTTTATGCTCAAGTTTAAGTAAAGGAGATGCATGGTCTTTGGAGATCTTGATGGGAATGCATAAAGCCAAAAGCACTCCAGCTACGGTAGCATGGATGCCTGATTTGAATATCACTATCCATAAAAAAACACCGAGTAGCAAATAGGGCTTTAAGCTCCGCACTTTTCTATAATTGAGAAATAGCAACACTAAAAAAATCAAAAAAGCGGCCAGCAAATAAACTAAATGCAGGCCATGGTTATAAAACAATGCAATAACCAACACTGCCCCCAAGTCATCCACTATGGCAATAGCTGTCAATAAAACAATCAGTCCTCTTGGGATGCGCTTGCTAAGCAGGCTCAATAAACTCATAGCAAAAGCAATATCAGTTGCCATCGGCACGCCCCAGCCCGAGAGATTTACAGGCTGTTTTAGGTTTACGATTAAGAAAATTAAAGCGGGAAACATCATGCCACCGATAGCGGCAACTATGGGCAAACTGGCTTTTTTATAGGAATTTAAATAGCCTATCAATAGCTCCCTTTTAATCTCAAGGCCGACCAATAAGAAAAATATTGCCATTAAGCCATCATTGACCCAAAACTGGACCGGAAAAATCAGCTTGGCGCTAGAAAATGCAAAATAAATTGGGGCATAAGCTGAGTTAGCCCAAAACAAAGCAATAAGAGTACAGGCAAGCAACAAAGCCCCCGCCCCTCTTGGGTCATCCATAAGCCAGGAAAATACGCTAAGCCAATAGGGTTTCTTGTGAATTTTAGCCATGGTTCTACCTTATTTGAATTCCTTAATAATAGCGCAAAATATCCTAAAACCTCGTCTATATTTAAGTAGGTCGACAATAAAAATAATAAAAATCTGACAAGGAGCTGGATATGTCTCGCATTCCTGAAATTAAAGCTTTATACGAAAGGGGAGACTATCAACAAGCAAGGGAAATGTGCTTAGAAGGAATCTATGAATGCCAGGAATTTGCCTTTTTGCATTCCGGGACTGAATTAGAAAACAGCAGAGAAGCTGAATTAAATGAATATAAGCTTTTAAAAGATCGCGTGAGCTTCGCCGAAGTCAGAGATTATTTTCACAGAAAAACCCATAAAAATTGGAACCCGGATATGGTGCAAAGACTGGTGCATTTTATCATGCTGGTAAAAATGATTTTTAGTTCGGATCAACAAGCATTACATGCCCATAAAAACCAGGCTCCCGGCTTGAAGTTTTTTTCAGAATATAAGCATTTGATTCAGTGTTTGGATGAACAGGACATCCGTAAAAAATCTTCGGAAATTATTCATTGGCTAAAAAAACTGCCTATCGCTAATACTTTAGCACTTGAACTTGAAGAAGCTCTAAAAAAATCACTCAATCAAGCTCAAGTTCCAATAACTGATTCAAGGCAAGGAAACGAACAGCTTCAGTTACCGCTGTTTAGAAAGTAAAGCTATTCAGCTTCTTCCTCTTCTTCCACAGCAGCCAAATATTGCTCAGCCGTCATTAAGCTATCAAGCTCTGTAGTGTCGTTAACTCTAATGCGGTATAACCAACCGTCACCATAAGGTTCGCTGTTGACAATCTCGGGGGTGCGCTCTAAAAGTTCATTGACCTCAATAATGGTCCCGCTGACAGGCGCATAGACATCTGAAGCGGCCTTAACCGATTCCACAACTCCAGCTTCTTCACCGGCTTCTATTTCATCACCCACTTCAGGCAATTCAACGTAAACCAACTCACCCAGCAGATGTTGAGCGTGGTCGGAAATCCCCACAGTTGCAATGGCTTCATCATCCATACGGACCCATTCATGGGTATCGGCATATTTCAAGTCGTCTTCTACTTGGCTCATCAGGCTCTCCATTTAATTTCTACTGAAATTAATAGCAAACTTCAGTTAGTTTGGCTAGTGATTCATGATTAAAAAAATTAATGATTTTAATAATAGCTAAGTAAAGGTTTTTTTACCTTGTCTAACAAAAGGCGGTGAGACCACTCTGGCATTCAGTAATTTGCCTCGAATTTCAACGAAACATTGCTCGGTAGTTTGAAGCGGAACCCTCGCCAAGGCAATGCCTACCCCTAAGCTGGGTGAAAAGGTGCCGCTGGTGATTTCTCCCTCTCCCACATTAGGTACTAGCACTTTTTGATGATTGCGTAAAACGCCTCGGTCTTCTAAAACCAAGCCAACCATTTTATGGGTCATGCCCTTATTTATTTCAGTTTCCAAAGCTGTCTTGCCAATAAAATTGCGAGAATCTTGCATGGCTAGAGTCCAACTTAGGCCTGCTGCCAGTGGACTCACTTTCTCATCCATATCTTGGCCGTATAAATTCATACCCGCTTCTAAACGCAAAGTATCCCGGGCCCCTAATCCACAAGCTTTAACACCTTGCTTCAATAAACTTTCCCAGAAGCTGACTACTTCGGAATTAGGCAACATAATTTCAAAACCATCTTCGCCGGTATAGCCGGTGCGGGCCACCATCCATTCCTCTTTTTGGCTCATCCAAAAAATTTTAAGCTGCATAGCAGCTTGGGCCAAGTCCTTTGGCAATACTTTAGCCACAAGCTCTCTGGCTTTTGGGCCTTGTACCGCGATCATAGCCAAATCTAAGCGAGGCTTAATTTTTACGTCAAAAGCTTTAGCATGCTGGCTCAGCCAAGCCAAGTCCTTATCTCGAGTCCCAGCATTAGTCACCAAGCGGTATTGATTTTCTGAAACTTTATAAACAATTAAGTCGTCAATCACCCCGCCTGTTTCATTCAACATACAGGAGTAAAGGGCCTTTCCAGGCTTTAATTTGCCCACATCATTAGCCAGAACATATTGTAAATATTCTGTCGTTTTGGCCCCGTGTAAATCACTGATCAACATATGGGAGACATCAAACATTCCTGCAGCTTGGCGCACAATATGATGTTCTTCAATTTGAGAACCATAGTGTAAAGGCATATCAAAACCGGCAAAATCTACAATTTTAGCTTTTGCCGCCTGATGAGTGCTAAATAATTCAGTTCTATGACCCATAATCTCTCTCGCTTGTTTGCTCAACCAGATTACCACAACTAAACCCGATGGCAATAATACACTAAGGCAAAGCTTTGCCAGTTATTTTATAATGAAAACTTCTGTCGCCAACAAGGAGAACCTATGCTTCTTGATGCCAAAAATTGCCTGTTTTTACTTATTGATACTCAAGAAAATATAGTTAACTTTATTCATCAGCATGAGCAACTTATTGCAAATTGTCGTGATTGTTTGGATATGGCCAAGCACTTTAATGTCCCTAGACTGGCTTCTGAACATTGCCCGGAAAAAAATGGCTTAACTGTAGCTGCTTTGCGCGAAATAATTAAGCCTGCAAACTGTTTTTCTAAAATAGAATTTTCATGCGTCGCATCGCCAGAAGGCAAAGCCAGGCTGGCCCAATATCAACAACAGCAAATCATATTAGCCGGAGTTGAAGCCCATGCCTGCATTTTACAAACCGCTCTTGATTTACTGTCCATCAAAAAACAAGTCTATGTGCTAAGCGATGCGGTAGATTCACGGTTTATTGAAGATAAAAATTGCGCAATCCAACGTATGCAGCAATTAGGCGTACAGATAATATCAAAGCAGATGCTGTTATTTGAATTAGCCAAAAACTCTAAGCATCCGGCATTTCAAGAACTAAGCAATCAAATGCTTAAATAAGTCGATTTTTTAAGCAGGGCTTTATGATATAATGAGGTTTTTCAGCCTAAAAAAAGATTATGGATTCCTTTATTAAACAAGCAGTTAACATACTTAAGCAAGGTGGTCTTGTCGCAATGCCGACAGAGACAGTCTACGGCTTAGCTGCAGATGCTTCTAATCCAGAAGCAGTTAAAAAAATCTATGCAGCAAAAGGCCGGCCGGCCTCTCACCCGGTTATTGTTCATCTTGCTGGCATTGAGCAGATCGATAGCTGGGCCATTGATATCTCGGCAGCCGTCAAAAAAATGCTGTCGCAATTTTGGCCGGGGCCATTAACCATTATTGCTAAAAAAGCGCCTCATGTATCAGAAGTTTTAACTGGAGGCCAAGATAGCATTGGTTTAAGGGTCCCCAACCATCCGGTTGCTCAAGCTTTACTTAAAGCATTTGGTGGTGGATTGGCCGCTCCTTCAGCCAATCGATTTGGAAGAATTAGCCCAACTGATGCAGAACACGTTAAAGAAGAATTAGCTGACAAGGTTGATTTGATTTTAGAAGGCGGAAGATCCACTGTGGGGATTGAATCAACCATTTTAGATATCAGCCGCAAACCCTATAAAATACTCAGGCCAGGTGCTATAAGCAAAGATCAAATCAGTCAGGCACTAGGCGAAGAAATAGAAGAAGTAGGCGAACAAAACCATAAAGTCCGTGCCCCGGGAATGTTAGCAAGTCACTATGCACCAAAAACTTGTTTGCAATTAATTGAAAGCAATAAACTTAGCGACAAGTTAATGGAATGTTCCAAAGGCCTGAATTCAATCGCGGTATTAGCTTATCATCAACCCAGTTTAAGCTTTCCTAACGTCCGCTGGCTTATTGTAGAAAATAATCCACAAAGCTATGCTCATGGGCTTTATGCCAATTTAAGGTTGCTGGATAGCGAAGGCCATAGTGTAATTATCGTTGAAGCTGTGCCTGAAGCAAAAGAATGGTCAGCAGTTGCCGACCGCTTAAAACGCGCTTCTGCAAGTTTATAATCTAACTTCCCGCCTGCGCGGGAACGACAGTGATATTTTGGAAAAATACTTAAGCCATATAAAACCGCAAACACTCAAAACAACTCAGGACAATTTATACCTTGTTGCTTTGTGAATCCTGCGCTTTCATTTGTCTTTTTTCAATATAGTTATAAAGAGTCTGAGCATTACAACCAATCAGCTTAGCAATAGAAGCGCGGCTTACTCTAATATCCAAATATTTTTGAATTTCTTTGCGATATTTATCAAGTTTGAGCGAGCGGTTCAATTTACCTTTTGGACGACCTACCGGCAATCCAGCTGCTTTTCTGCGGGCTAAAGCGTCAGTCACACGTTTTGCAACAAAATCACTTTCAATATTTTGTACCAAAGTGAGGAAGTCTTCCGTATTAACGTGATCTTTATGGGGATAAATCTGATCGTATTTTGCCAAATGCAAAATAATATTACGTTCAGCTACCACTTTTAAAATTTCAAGAATTTGAGAAGTAGAACGGGCTAAATTTGAAGCTTCATAAACCACCAAAGCATCGCCCGACATTAAGGTGTCTTTCAAGAGTTTTGCCAGGGCTCGTTTCTCCCAGTTCACTCTATTATTCGAGGAGTCTTCTATAATGTCATCGATTTTAAAGCCTTTATGTTTGGCATAATCTAACATTGCCGCCTTAACATCTTTTGTTGAGTTATAGTAAAGCGAAATATAGCCATATATCATGATTAAACCTTCTTGCTTTTTTCCTCAAATCTATACAATAAAACCGCCAATCAATCTAGCACTTTGTCTATAAGCCGTCTAGTCTATTTGTTAGATTTAAAAAAATTAAACATGTGGCATAATACTAAACATGAATATAAGTCCTTTAATTTTGCGATTCATAAAGGTATAAAATGAAATCTCTTGCAGCCATTGCTCGCTTCTTAAAAGTAACCCATGTCGATTCTGAATGGGAGCATATCAATATTCATCATGTTTGTTTGGACAGTCGTCAAGTTCATGAGAAAAGCCGTTCGCTTTTCTGCGCATATCCAGGTCTTTACGAAGACGGCCGCAGTTTCATTGATCAAGTCATTAAATCTGGGGCGGTGGCAGTGGTTTATCAGAAAGATGCTCAGTTTACTGCTCCTGCATCTTGCAACATCCCTGTTATTGCAGTTGATGATTTAGCTGAAAAAATTTTTGAGCTTGGCCGCTATTTTTACAATGACCCCAGTCAGGCCCTAACCATGATCGCGGTCACAGGCACTAATGGCAAAACTTCTACCACTCACTATATTGCACAAATACTCACAACACTGGGGCAACGTTGTGGAGTGATTGGCACAGTTGGAAATGGTTTATGGGGTAAACTGGATACTACTAATTGCACGACCCCAGACCCTTTGCATTTACAATATTTATTAGCACAGCTTAGAGACCAAGGCGCCACTACCGTAGCGATGGAGGTTTCTTCACATGGGCTAGAACAGCGTCGAGTGGAAGGAGTAAAATTCGATGCGGCCATTTTTAGTAATTTAACCCGAGATCATTTGGATTATCACGGTGATATGGAGCATTATGCTGCGGCTAAGGCCAAACTTTTTGCTATGCCTGGTTTAAGGTTCGCTATTTTAAATGCGGACGATGCTTACTCAAAAACCATGCAAGCAAATTGCGCTCCTGAAACGAAAGTTTTATGGTATGGCACTCAAGCCGATAAGCATGCTGAAATTCATCTTATTTCATCCATTATGCAAGCTGATGGTGTTGAGCTTAAGCTTGCTTCTATTTGGGGTGAAGCTACAGTCGCTCTGCCTTTATTGGGGGCATTTAATATCAGTAATATTTTAGCGGTTATTTGCTGCTTATCTGCATTAAATCATCCCTTTTCTGCTATTCTAATGGCATTAGAAAAAGTGAAACCGGTTAGCGGGCGCATGGAAAAACTATCCTATCCAGGCTGTCCAACTGTCGTCATTGACTATGCACATACGCCTGATGCTTTAGAAAAAGCGCTCACTGCGGTAAGAGAGCATTGTCAGGCCAAGGTATGGGTGGTATTTGGCTGCGGAGGTAACAGAGACCGTGGAAAACGCCCTGAAATGGCCAAGATTGCAGAGCAGTTCGCCGATAAAGTTATTTTGACTCAAGATAACTCTCGACTAGAAGATAGGCAGCAAATTTTTGCCGATGTTAAGGCTGGTTTTAAGGAACTGGATCCTATCCATATTGAGCCTGATCGAGCAAAAGCGATAGAGTTTGCCTTAAAAAATGCCTCTGCAAATGACTGCATTTTGTTGGCAGGCAAAGGCCATGAAACATACATGGACATGAATGGGGAAAAAGTTCATTTTGATGAACGTGAAGTAGTTAAAAATTTTATCGAGAGTAAAGCAATTTAATCACTCAAGATTAGACATTGGCTCCAAAAAGGTATCGCGATTATTGGTATAAACCTGATCGCGAAAAGTCAGCGAAAACCGCTGTATAAAAGGTAATACAAGATGAAAATGAAAACTTTAGCACAGTTAAGCAAAGCAATTGGAGCTGAATATTTTGGCCAGGACATGGCCTTACCTGCTGTAAGCATTGACAGCAGAAGCCTAAAACCGGGAGAAATGTTTGTTGCAGTAAAAGGCGAAAACATGGATGGTCACCAGTTCGCTCAACAAGCAGTTGAGTCTGGGGCCTCTGTTTTAATGACAGATCACCGCCTAGATTTGGGCGTTCCTGAAATCGTGGTAAAGGATACCTTAATTGGCTTAGGGGAATTAGCGAAAGCATGGCGCAGTCAGTTTAATATCCCCGTTGTTGGCTTAACGGGTAGCTATGGCAAAACAGGCACTAAGGAAATTATTGCCGCGATTTTAAATCAAAAAGCCCCCACTTTAGCCACCATTGGCAATCTTAATAATGCCTATGGAGTGCCTCTCACCTTACTACGCTTAAGACCCGAGCATAAATTCGCTGTTATTGAAATGGGCACAAATAGCCGTGGTGAGATCAGTTACATTACTAAAATTGCAGAACCTACTATTTGCCTGATTACCAGCATTGGCGCCTGTCATTTAGAAGGCCTTGGATCTCTTGAAGGGGTTTCCAATGAAAAGTCCGATATTTTCTTAGGCATGCCTGCCAATGGGATTGCCGTGCTAAATTGCGATGAAGCTTTTACTGAAAGCTGGTCTGCTAAAATTGATAAAAGACATCGACTAAGATACGGCGTTCATCATAAAGCAGATGTCATGGCGCAACATATTCATTTTGGGCCAGAAGGCGCCAGCTTTGATTTATTAACCCCGATTGGAAACCATGCCGTAGCGATTCCTCTGCTCGGTGAGCATATCGTATATAACGCTTTAGCTGCCTCTGCCGCCGCTTTAGCTGCCGGCGCAAGTCTGCACGAAGTTGCACAAGGCTTGGCTTCTGTTGTTCCAGTAAAAGGCCGTTTCAAACCTTATAAGCTTAAAGATGGCACTGTGCTTATTGATGACACCTATAACGCCAGTTTTAATGCAGTAGAAAATGCTATTAAAACTTTAAGCCATTTCTCAGGTAAAAAAATATTTGTGATGAGCAATATGCGCGAGCTTGGGCAATATGCAGCCGAATATCACAGCAAAATGGGCCAACTGGTTAAAGACTCCAATATCGATTTGTTTTTTCTGTTTGGTGAAAAACATTTAATTGATCAAACTCTAGCAGCTTGTGATCAAAGGGCCCGCTACTTCCCTACTAAGCTAGAATTGATAGAAGCTTTAAAGCCTGAACTGGGTGCCAATACTATGGTGCTAGTAAAAGGTTCTCGTAGCAATACGATGGAAGACATTGTTAACAGTATCTTGGGAGAGTGCGAACCATGTGGATCACATTAATGCATCATTTGAGTTTACAAGGCAGCAATGGTTTTGGCTGCTCTCTTATTTTCAGGTCTATGATGGCTTTATTGACCGCTTTTTTTATTGCTTTACTGCTGGGACCATTTAGCATTAGGATTTTACAAAAAAAGCTGGTTGGCCAGGTCATTCGAGAAGAAGGCCCACAATCCCACTACAGCAAAAAAGGCACCCCTACTATGGGGGGCGTTTTAATTTTGGCTGCTATCACTGCAAGCTGCTTGATTTGGGGACATTTAACTAATCGCTACTTATGGATTGCTTTGATCAGCTTATTGGGGTTTGGCGCAATCGGTTGGTATGACGATTATACCAAGCTGATTTTAAAACATTCAAAAGGCCTGCGTTCACGCTGGAAATATTTTTGGCAATCGGCATTGGGTCTAGTCGCAGCCATCGCTTTATATCACTATCTTTCCATTTATAATGCCACTAATTTATTAATTCCTTATGGACACTGGTCAATTCATATCGGGGTCTTGTTTGTTATTTTGGCCTATTTTGTCATTGTTGGCAGCAGCAATGCAGTGAACCTAACAGACGGCCTGGATGGCTTAGCCATTGTTCCCACCGTCCTGGTTGCTGCAGGCTTAGCAGCCTTTGCCTATTTAGGAATGGATGCCAGTTTTGCAAACGCCCATCATTTGCTATCAGTGCCTGCCGCAGGGGAAATGAGCGTTTTCTGCATGGCTGTTATCGGCTCAGGTTTAGGCTTTTTGTGGTTTAACGCTTATCCTGCTCAACTTTTCATGGGAGATGTCGGAGCCTTAGCTTTGGGTGCAGCCTTAGGGGTAGTATCTCTTGTTGTGCGACAGGAGCTTGTTCTGTTTATTATGGGCGGCATTTTTGTATTAGAAACCGTATCGGTTATTTTACAAGTGGGTTCTTTTAAACTGCGCAAACAAAAGCGCATATTTAAAATGGCTCCTATCCATCATCATTTTGAGTTAATGGGCTGGCCGGAACCTAAAGTGGTGGTGAGATTCTGGATTATTAGCGTTGTGCTAGTACTGATAGGTTTAGCGAACTTACTATGAAAAAAGCAGTGGTTTTATTATCAGGCGGTTTGGACAGCCTAACTTGTCTAGTTATTGCTCAAGCAAAAGGTTATGAAGTTTATGCGATAAGCTTTGACTATGGCCAAAAGCACCGCTCTGAGCTAGAAGCCGCCAAAAAAATTACCGAACGCTATAAGGCCCATCATAAAATAGTTGAGGTCCATGCTCTAGGAAAAATGGGCGGCTCAGCTTTAACTGATCAAAACATCGATGTTAAAGATTTTGCCGGAACCCTAGAAATCCCAGCTACCTATGTACCTGCCCGTAATATTATCTTTTTATCCATCGCTTTAGGCTATGCTGAAATCATCAAAGCTGAAGCCATTTTTATCGGTGCTAATGCGGTGGATTATTCCGGATATCCAGACTGTAGACCTGAATTTATCAAAGCCTTTCAACAAGTCGCCGCAACCGGAACCAAAGCCGGGGTAGAAGGCCATGCTATTAAAATAGAAACGCCCATTATTGATTTAAGCAAGTCGGATATCATCAAGCTGGGTACTCAGCTTGGCGCTGATTATGCTTTAAGTGTTTCCTGTTATAGAGCAGATAACGAAGGAAAGGCCTGTGGGCAATGCGACAGCTGTCATTATAGAAAGCAGGGATTTATTGAAGCGGGCTTAGCTGATCCAACAAGATATCGCTAACTTAAAGCATTGTCACAGTTCCATGCATAGCGAGCGGCTCTAATGAAAATCTACCAACTCAATTTGATGAGGCAAAAGCTCTTTTCCTAAGAAATTTCTTGCCACTCTGGCAAACCTGCCTGGTGCATCGGTCACCATTAAATGGGTATGCGGCTCTTGATGGCTGTCATTTAAAAGATTTAATTGTTTTAATTGCTCAGCTACCACTTTAGCGGTGGAATGGGCCGAATCAATCACGGTAATTTTTTCACCCGCCACCTTTTTGATAGGCTGATACAAAGCGGGAAAATGGGTACAGCCTAAAATTAAAGTATCAGGCTTAAATTCAGGCTCGGCAAATAATAAGGGCTCTAAATAGCGTTCAGCAACAGCCTCTGCAATATCCCCGTCTAGCCAGCCTTCTTCAGCCAAGGCCACAAACAAAGTGCAGCTTTCTGCAACAATTTTGGCATTTGGCCTGATTTGATGAATGGCTTTTTGATAGCCCTGAGCCTTAACGGTTGCCTCGGTTGCAATCACAGCAATTTGGCCATTGATAGAAGTCTCACAAGCAGCTTTAGCGCCTGGTTCAATCACTCCAACTATAGCCATTTCAGGAAACTGCTTTTTTAAAGAGGGCAGTGCCGTTGCGGTTGCCGTATTACAAGCAATCACTAAAAACTTAACACCTCTTTCAATTAAAATGCTTGCAGCTTGTTTGGCATAGGCGATAACGGTGTCCTGGCTTTTTGTACCATAGGGCAACCTGGCGGTATCTCCTAAATATAGAAATGATTCATGAGGCAACTCTTGTTGCAAGGCACGCAATACGGTAAGTCCCCCTACTCCTGAATCAAATACACCGATTGGCAATGTCTTGGCATACATCATGAATATTATTTTCCTATAAACAAGGTTTTTAAGATGTCTTTAATGACTTTTTTAGTTTTGTTATCTTTATCCTGTTTGGGATTAAATTCAACAATTTCTACTCCAAGCATTTTGGAATCATTTCGCAATTGTCCCAAGCTAGCAATAAAATCTTTGGCGTTTATGCCCCCTGCAACAGGCGTTCCTACTCCTGGTGCTTCGGTAGGATCTAAGCCATCTAGATCAATGCTGACCCCATAACCTACGGTGTTTTTACTGACATGATCAATAGCCTCTTTCATCACAGCTTCAATGCCTTTTTGCTCAACTTCTTCCATGTAAAAAATTTTAACATTTAATTTTTTTAATAAATCGTGTTCGCCTTTTTCATAGCTTCGGATCCCAACAAAGCATAAATTCTCAGGCAGTATTTTAGGCTCAGCATCTAAGATACTGCATAAAGCTGTCTCACCATAGCCTAGCAAATGGGCCACCGGCATACCGTGAACATTACCCGTTTCAGTGGTTGAAGGGGTATGGCTATCTAAATGGGCATCAAACCAGATTAACCCGATATTGCCTTGTTTGCGTAAAGCATAAGCAAGTCCACTCCAGGTGCCCACCCCAATGGAATGGTCTCCACCAATCACCGCAAACTTTTGCTGGTTATGGATAAAATCATTGACTTCATAAGCCAGGCGGTGCGACAAATCAGCGACTGCAGCTAAAGCTCCTAGACGAGAATATTGTCCTTCAGGTGGATAGATCATATTTTCCCAGACCCAATGCACGGGCAAATCCGCCAAGAGCTCGGTATCTTCTTGCAAAACAATGGGACCTAAGCTACAGCCTTGATTGCCTGCGCCGATTCCAGATGCTACTCCCAGAAGATGTACTGTTGGATCTTCCATAAATTTCCCTTTCCTTCCGTTTTACTTGTATAATAGTTCAGGATTAACAATAGCGCATGTATCGTAATCACTATGAATTATCGTCATATCTACCACGCTGGCAACTTTTGTGATGTATTTAAACACTGCATTCTAATTTGCTTACTCGAAAGCTTTGCAGCCAAAGACAAGCCTTTTTTTTATTTGGATACTCATGCCGGCACAGGCCTTTATGACCTGCAATCTGAGGAAAGCGCTAAAAACCCAGAGTGGCAACAAGGCATTGCAAAAATTTTGACGCAAAACCCTCCTTTTCCTAAACCGGTCGCGGATTATACCAACTGCATTTCACAAAGCAATCTTATGACCGGTCAGAATTTGCATTATTACCCTGGATCGCCTTATTTAGCAAAACTTTTAATGCGAGAAGATGATCAGATTATTTTAAATGAGCTGCACCCTGAAGATGCAAAGTTGTTAAAATGCAACTTAGCGAGTGATTCAAGAGTTTCAGTTCATCAACAAGATGCATATCAAGCCCTTAAAGCGCTTTTACCTCCCCCTATTAAGCGAGGACTTATTTTAATTGATCCGCCGTTTGAGAAAATGGATGAATTTGAAAGTATTGTTGAAATCTTGCCTTTGGCCTTAAAAAAATTTGCCACAGGCTGTTATGCCGTTTGGTATCCCATTAAAAATCAAGATGCCGTCAAGCAATTCCATCGACAGCTTAAACAGTTAAGCATGACCAATGTTTTGGTGGCAGAGCTGAATGTCTTACCGGAAGATTCCCGATTTCAATTAAACGGCACTGGCATGCTCATTATTAATCCGCCTTGGCAGACTAAAGAAAAGCTTGAAGAACTATTGAGCTGGCTGTGGAAAGTATTAAGCATCAATCAGCAAGGCCATTACCGCATTTTTGAGCTTTAAGGTGTTGCCGTGATTTCATTCGTTAGTTTTTTAGCGACTCTATTGAACGCATAAGCCTCCTCTGGCTTAAGCTGTATAGGCATATAAATCTTTAAGTCTTTACAAACAGTGGCAATTTCAGCATCGTTTAAACCATGGGCCTTTAATACAAAATCCATATATTCATAAGCTGTTTTTATGCTTTGTAAAAAAGCTTTTTGGCTATCATCTAACTCATCTCGAGAGCTGACAACTTTGCCAAGTGTTTGCTTAATAATAAATGGGATAAGCTTATAGCGCTGGAATAGAGCATGAATAGCCTGGGGAGGTCTTTGGGAAAAATACTTTTTAAATAATAAGCTTAAACCCAATTGCAAAACAGGCCAATACTCTTTTTTGTGCTGCATAACATCTCTAAAAACTTTAGGCACATAAAACAAAATCCCATTGTCTGCCACTTTTAATTTAGCCAAATTTTTCAGCATAAAAGCGATGTCATCTCCGCTTAACTCCGCTGGGCTGCTTTTAACCTGAATCAGCTCAAGGCTGATCACTCTACCAAAAACTGCTCTTAGCGCCTCATGGGGCAAGACCAACTTGCCCGTGCTTAAATGATGTAAAGCGGCAGTGATGAACATTTTTCTTGCATAAACCGATGCCAGCACTGTTTGGTTTGAGGCCGTTACATCGCAAATTTTTGAACCTTCTGTTAATTTTTTATAGCAAATCCAAGCCTCATCAACATTAAAAGGCTGTTCTTTGCTGATATCAGCCAAACTTCTTCCTGCGGCAAACATCTTTAAAAAATCCATAGGGCTTTTAGCAAGCAACTGATAATCCGTGTCGGAAAATTCATCCTTAAGACTTAGCTTAGGCCAGGCCCTGTCAGGTTCTGAACGCCAATAATACAAAGCTCTATCCAAAACTTCTGCGCCCACCAAATATAAGTCAAAGCTTTCAGCAAGCTCAGGGCTATACCATGTAGGAAGGCTGGCAGGAGCAGGTAAAAAATAGTCAGCTTGTAATGCTTGGTATAAGCTCGCCACTTTAACCTTTTTCTCGTCTGGCAAAGCCGCGGTTTTTTCATTTAATTGTTTTGCAAAATGATTGAGCTTGAGATTCCAGGCCATGGCAACAGCATAGGCATCTCTGCTGGCATCACCTGAGGACACAAAAGAGGCACTGGCTAAACCAGATAAATTTACAGGAACTTCTAAAAATTGAGATAATTTTTTTGATGCATCTTGCACAGCTTGCCTGTGAAGTACGCATTGGTTTTTAAAATAGTTCTTATCAACCTCAGGCAATGCAGACTCAAGCAGATGTTTCTCAAAAGCTTTAATCAAAAGCAGTTGCTTGGAAGCAATAGCTTGAAACTCTGTTAAATAACTATGAAACACTGTAGGCAGCACAGGCTTTACCTTAAAAACAGCTGGAGCGGGTACAGCAGTCAAGCTCACTGGGCCGGCAGCTGAGCCTGGGTCAGAAACAGGACTATTTGCACCTTGAGAACTAGAAGGCGTAGCAGGATCAGAAACAGGGCTATATTGACTTGCAGCAGGACTGAGCGGCAAGCTTGAAGCAGCGACAGGGCTTTTTACAGAAACGGCTTTTGCAAGCTCGCGTCTTTTAGCTCGTTCTCTTCTTTTTTGATTGCGTTTTAGTTTTCTAGCATGCCCAGCCTCATCCAAAACTTCCATGTCTTGGCTTTGGGCCGAAAAGAAATTTCCCATGACAATCCTTTATCAAATAGGAAATTTTATTATAGAGAACAAAGCTTAAGGAAAAATTAAGAAAAAGCTTGATATAGCAGGATAATTTATTCACTCCAGCACTGCTTTTTATTAAAATAAGTCAAATTGTTAAAGGAATAACACAAAAAAAATGACTTATGAAAGCTTACTGAAATTGATTCTCATTCAGATGAATGAACTGGGTTTATTGGAAGGCGAACAAGCTCTTGCCAATGTAGAACTGATGGGAAAAGTGCTCGAAAAATCTGACATTATTCTAGGCTGGCTACAGACTGCAAAAAAAATGGGCTTATTAAACGCTGAAAATTGCCAAGTGCATTTTGATCGGGTTTGCTCCAGAGTGGCAAGCCCTGATTTTAGCATAGAACCTTTTGTTAAAGCTTGCAGCCCTTGGCGTGAAACAGAGACCTTGGAAAAATTGCCAATCACTCCTGAAAATAACTAGGTCCAGATTGCCACCACAGCCATCAAAACAAAGCCCAGTATCAAAAAGCTAAAGTGTTTAAGATTGCAGCATTGAATCATAGCTGAGCGGCTTAGGCCGTGCAAAGTTCCAATATAGATAAAGGTGCCGGCGGCAAGTGCACTAAAAATTGGCTCAAGCAAAGGGTGAAGGCTGCTCATACTGGCGATACTGCTTCCCAGCATAATTCCAAGTGGGGTCATAATAGAAAAAATAAAGAAAATGATCAGACTGGACTTAATGCTCAAAGTTGTTTTATTAATTTGAACTGACAGTGAAAAACTTTCTGCCCATTTATGGGCCAGAATCGCCAATAAAATAATAAAAACACCAGCCAAATCTCGACTTAAACCTAAAGCTGTTCCGGCAAGTAAAGCGTGAATAGACAGCATAATAACGGCCAATAAAGCAATTGCTGGAGCGTTGCCTTGACGATGATGATTCAACTCGGTACCGATATGCTCTAACAATAACAAAAATAGAAAACAGCATCCGCTAATCAGAAAGGCAAAAGGATAGTGATAGCCTAAACTTGTAAATGCCTGCGAAGCATCCCCCAGCATATGAATTAAGCCCGCGCCCAAAAACACCCCGCAAGCTAATGCCTCTCCAATAGGAAACTCATGGCCTTGTAGAGATTTTAGTCTTTTGCTAAAAGGAACAAAGCCCGCCACAATTGTCATGACAAAAATGAGTAAAGCTGAAACTATTTTAAAGTGAATTAGGTCCATTCGGGCGTCCTATATTAAGATAAATCGCAATAAAGATAGCATACTTGTTAAGAAGAATATCCTATTTAATCACTTCGGTTTAGCGCTAAATTCTCTGCAATAATCCAAAGGCACGGCCTATTGATAAAGAGCAGCTTTATCAGTGGGCCTTATCCCAATTATCACCCACACCGACGTCAACCAGTAGAGGTACAGCTAACAAAGCAGCTGATTCCATATGCTGAATCACTTGTTTTTTCAAACGCTCAACATCTTCTTCAGCCACTTCAAATACCAATTCATCATGAACCTGCATAAGCATGGTGGCCTTAATATCGCTTTGTTTTAAACATGCCTGCAGGCTGATCATAGCTCTTTTTATGATATCAGCAGCAGTCCCCTGCATCGGCGCGTTAATAGCGGCCCTTTCAGCTGCCTTTCTGTTCATGCCATTTCTAGCATTGATCTCAGGCAAATATAGCCTTCTGCCAAATAGCGTTTCTACAAAGCCGTTTTCTTTGGCAAACAAACGGGTATGCTCCATATATCGAGCTACTCCGGGATATCGCTCAAAGTAAACCTTAACGTAAAGCGCAGCTTCTTCCCTACCGATACCCAATTGCTTGGCCAAACCAAAAGCTGACATGCCGTAGATTAAGCCAAAGTTAATGGCTTTAGCGCGGCGACGTTGTTCAGCGCTAACCTGACTCATCGGAACGGCAAAGACTTCAGAAGCGGTAGCTCTGTGAATATCTTCATTATTAGCAAAAGCTTTAAGCAAGCCTTCATCCTGAGAAAGATGGGCCATAATACGCAGCTCAATTTGTGAATAGTCAGCTGCCAAAATTTTATGGTTTGCAGGTGCAATAAAAGCTTGTCGGATTTTTCTCCCTTCTTCGCTTTTAACTGGAATATTTTGTAAATTGGGCTCAGTTGAAGACAGTCTTCCCGTTATAGCCACCGCTTGATGATAATTGGTATGAACTCTGCCGGTTTCTGGATGAAGCAAAAGCGGTAATTTATCGGTATAAGTGGATTTTAGTTTGCTTAAGTGCCGATGTTCTAAAATGATTCTCGGCAAAGGATAGGTAATGGCCAATTCTTCCAATACCTCTTCTGCAGTAGAGGGCTGACCTGTCGGGGTTTTCTTTAATACAGGGAGCTGCATTTTATCAAACAAAATCTGCAACAGCTGTTTAGGAGAGCTTAAATTAAACGGCTGACCTGCCTCTCTATGCGCCTCTTCTTCCAATGCTTTAATTTTTTCAGCCAAGCCTTGGCTATGCTGATTTAATAAAGGAATATCGAGCAATACGCCATGTCTTTCCATTTCGGCCAATACAGACAACATCGGCAATTCTTCATGCTTAAATAAGTCATTGAGACTAGGGTCAGATTGTAACTTCGGCGCAAAAAATTCATATAGCCTAAAAGTAATATCTGCATCTTCTGCCGCATAAGCAGTAGCCTGTTCCAAAGCCACTTCATTAAAACCGATTTGCTTGGCACCTTTGCCGGCAACCTCTTCAAAACTGGTGGTTTTGATACCCAAATGCTTGGAAGCCAGAGTATCCATATCATGGCGGTTAATCCCGCTTTCTAGAACATAGGAAGCTAACATGGTATCGAAATAAATGCCCTGCATATGAATGCCATGTTGGGCCAATACTTTAATATCATATTTTAAATTTTGACCCACTTTTAAAATATTAGGGTCTTCTAAAATCACTTTAAGCTCAGCTAAAGTTTTATCAAATGGCAGCTGGGCCGGGCAGCCCATAGCAGTATGAGCCAAAGGCAAATAAGCCGCTTCTTCAGTCTTGACCGAAAATGAAACTCCGACCAATTTTGCCTGCATGGCATCTAAACTCGTGGTTTCCGTATCGATACAAATAATTCTGGCCTGCTTTAATTTTTGCTGCCAGCTTTGCCAGTCCTCATCGGTTAATATACAAGCATATTGAGTCGTATTCGCTGCAAGGCTTTCTGCAGTAGCGCTTGGCACAGGCGCCGCAACTTTAAGCCAGCTTTTAAATTCAAAGCGTTCCAGGTAAGGAATAAGCTGTTCTGTATTCATCGGCTTAATTTTCATTTTTTCCAATGGAATATCGAGTTCAACCTCTGTATTGATGGTTGCCAATCTTTTCGCTAAAGCTAGCTGAGCAATATGGGTCCTTAATTGCTCTCCGACCTTGCCGGGAATTTCATGGGCATGGTTAATCACTTGGTCCAAACTTCCGTATTGGTTCAGCCATTTTGCTGCGGTTTTTGGCCCCACTGAAGGAATGCCAGGAATATTATCTGAACTGTCTCCAACCAAACTTAAAAAGTCTACGATGAGCTCAGGAGGCACTCCAAATTTATCAATCACATATTGGCGGTCTATTTTCACAGCCTTCATGGTATCTACGATATGTAAACTATCGTGAATCAGCTGTGCCATATCTTTATCGCCGGTGGAAATCATGACCTCTTGCCCATGATTCACAGCTTGAATGGAGAGCGTACCGATCACATCATCGGCCTCCACCCCTTCTATCGAAATAAGCGGAAAGCCCAAAAGCTTAATCATTTCATGCAAAGGCTCGATCTGTACCCTAAGTTCATCAGGCATTTTAGCTCGGTTAGCTTTATATTCAGGATAGAGCTGATGGCGAAAGTTCTTACCTTTAGCATCAAATACTACCACTGCATATTGCGGATCATAGTCATATAACAGGCGCCTTAGCATATTCAGTACACCCAAAATAGCGCCGGTCGGTTCTCCTTTGCCGGTCGTAAGGTTAGGCAAAGCGTGGTAAGCTCTGTGCAAATAAGAAGAACCATCAATCAATATTAAGGGTTTAGTCATAGTCTAGTTTCCAGTAAAATATGTTGTTGATTCTACCCTTTCTCTCTATCCTGTTCTACAATAGCCTAAATTTTTCATAATGGACGATTGAAATGCCTTATAAATTATCTTTAAGAATGAATTTTTTACTGGGGTTTCTGCTCTGCATTATCGCTTTAGTGGTCGCTTTGTATTTACAGTTAGCTAAAGGGGAAAGTCCTTGTAATTTATGCATATTACAGCGCATAGCCTTTACCTTTTCTGGCTTGTTGTTTTTATTTGGAGCCGCTCATTACCCTAAAGGAAAAGGCTCCATTGTTTACCGCTCACTGCTCATGATGGTATTACTGTCAGGGCTTGCATTAAGCCTGCGCCAAATTTGGCTGCAGTTTTATCCGCCGCTTTCAGGTAGCTGCGGGCCAGATTTATATACTTTATTTAAAACTTTTCCTTTAGGCCAGGTATTGAAAATTGCTCTGCAAGGCAGTGATGATTGTGCTCAGGTTCACTGGAAATTTTTAGGCTTAAGCTTAGCTGCCTGGACGGCAATCGACTTTCTGATATTGATTGGCTTAAGTTTAGTGCCTTATAAAAAGCATAAAAATAAATAGCTTTTTGAATAACGGGTTGACAGCAGCGCATTCTGCTATTACCCTTCCAGCAATTTGTCTGGAGGAAAAGAAATGACAATGGTGCCCTCCAAATTGGTTTTAGCGACAGGAGAAGTCTTCGCAGGACGTTCCCCTGATTGGCAAGCTTCCACTATTTTTGGTGAGATTGTTTTTAATACTGGCATGGTAGGCTATGTAGAATGCCTATCAGACCCTTCTTATACAGGCCAAATTCTGACTTTCACTTATCCATTGATTGGTAACTATGGAGTACCTGACGCTTCGCACTGGGAATCCCATAAGCTTCATGCCAGAGGCATGATCGTATCAGAAGCGGTAGAGTTTTACTCAAGAAGCCAAGCTAAAAGCTCGATTATTGATATTTGTAAAGAACAAGGCGTTGCTGTGATGACTGAGGTCGATACCCGGGCCTTGACCAAAGTGTTGCGAGAAAGAGGCGTGGTGTCTGGAGCGATTGTGATTGGCGATTCACTCCCCAAAGCTTTCCCTAATATCAACGAACAAAATCTGGTGGCTGAAGTATCGATCAAAGCACCCCTTGAATGGGGAAATGGCGATAAAACCATTATAGTCGTTGACTGTGGCATGAAAGAAAACATATGGCGCCATCTACAAAAGCTGCCAGTAAAACTGAAAAGGGTCCCATATAACTACGATTACAGTGCCGAAGCTTATGATGGGGTATTTCTTTCTAACGGCCCAGGCGATCCTACCATGTGCCAAGAGACTATAGCCATTCTTCGCAAGGCCATGCAGAATAAAAAACCGATATTCGGCATTTGCTTGGGTTCACAGCTAATGGGACTTGCTATTGGCGCTAAAACCTACAAATTGCGATTTGGTCATCGCTCCCAAAACCAACCTTGCCTGCAAGAAGGCACAGAGCGGTGTTTTTTAACCTCTCAAAACCATGGTTTTGCTATTGATGAAAGCACTTTACCGGAAGGCTGGAGAGTAACTTTTCGGAATCTAAACGATGCTACGGTACAGGGCATAGAACATGAATCCCTGCCTTACTTCTCGGTACAATTTCACCCTGAAGCAGCGCCTGGCCCTATCGATACCAATTGGCTGTTTGATAAATTTTATACACTTATTAAGGAAAGATAACGGTATGGATAACAAGCCGCACTCGCTTAAAAAAGTTCTACTGCTTGGATCGGGAGGATTACGCATTAGCCAGGCAGGAGAGTTTGATTACTCAGGTTCTCAAGCGATTAAGGCTTTAAAAGAAGAAGGCATTAACGTGGTATTAATTAACCCTAATATTGCCACCATTCAGACTGATCCTGATATGGCTGATGAAGTTTATCTGCAGCCACTCAACCTTGAAATTGTTTCCCAAATTATTGAAAAAGAACTGCCCTGTGCCATTATGCTAAGCTTTGGCGGGCAAACTGCTTTAAACTTAGGGCTCGCTCTAGAGCAGTCAGGCATACTTGCCAAACATAACGTCAAAGTATTAGGCACCTCAACTCATGCTATTCGCCTATCAGAAGACAGGGCTTTATTTAAAGCAGAGCTGGACTCCATCGAAGTCAAAACAGCTAAGAGCTTTGGAGTCACTACCGTAGACGAAGCTTTAAAAGCGGCTAGAGAAGTAGGCTATCCTTTAATGATGCGATCTGGCTTTTCATTAGGCGGCCTTGGCTCTGGCATTATCAAAACTGAAGAAGAGCTTAAAACACGAGCTCAAGCAACCCTCAGCGTTGCCCCACAAATTTTAATTGAAGAAAATTTAATTGGCTGGAGCGAGTTTGAATACGAAATTGTAAGGGATTGTGCCGCTAACGCACTGACCATTTGCAATATGGAAAACCTAGACCCTATGGGAATCCATACCGGAGAAAGTATTGTAGTTTCCCCATCTCAGTCATTAGATAACCACGAATATCACTTTTTAAGAGAAATTGCGATTAAGGTAGCCAATCACTTTAATATTATCGGCGAATGCAATATTCAATATGCTTATAATTTAAAAACCAAAGAATACCGAGTGATTGAAATTAACCCTCGGCTTTCAAGATCAAGTGCCCTGGCTTCCAAAGCGACCGGCTATCCATTGGCTTTTGTGGCTGCCAAGCTTGCTTTAGGCTATAAACTTTTTGATTTAAAAAACTCAGTGACCAAAAAAACCTGCGCTTATTTTGAGCCGGCTTTGGATTATATTGTGGTCAAAATCCCGCGCTGGGACACCCATAAATTCAAAGGGGCCGAAAGAAGAATTGGCACCGAAATGAAAAGCGTGGGAGAAGTCATGGCGGTAGGCCGTTCATTCCCTGAAGCCTTACAAAAAGCTATCGGCATGCTTAATATCGGGGCAACTGGACTTGCAGACTATCCCTTCCCTATTGATAACATTATCGATGAAATTGAATTTGCGACAGACAGAAGAATTTTTGCGTTATATGAGTTTTTCAAACAAGGCGGCTCAATTCAGCAGGCCAATAAACTTTCTCATATTGACCCTTGGTTTTTGCATCATATAGAAGCCATTGCTCAATTCGAGCAAAAATTGGCCCGAGAAGAATTAAATCCGGCTGTTCTAAAACTCGCTAAAGGCATGGGATTTTCTGACAAAATCATTGCTAAGTTAAAAAATAAAAATGAGCAGGAAATTCGTAGCCTCAGACTACAATGGAATATTCGCCCTGTAGTGAAACAGATTGATACCTTGGCTGGGGAGTTTGATGCCCAGACCAACTATCTTTATATGACCTATCACGGCACTGAACACGACATTAAACCTTCAGCTAACCCAGCTGTCATTGTGTTAGGATCAGGTCCTTACAGCATTGGTTCATCAGTTGAATTTGACTGGTCAGGAGTCACCACTTCCAGAACTTTGAAAAAATTGGGAGAAAGCCCCATTATCATCAACTCCAACCCGGAAACGGTTTCCACGGATTATGATGAATCAGATCGGCTTTATTTTGAACAGTTAACTTTAGAAAGAGTGCAAGACATTGCTGATTTTGAAAACTTAAAAGGCATTATCGTTTCAGTAGGCGGACAGATTGCTAATAACCTGGTTAATCCTTTAGCGAAAGCGGGCTATCCCATTTTAGGCACTTCCCCTGACAATATTAACACTTCTGAAAACCGCGAAAAATTTTCATCCCTGCTAAATCAGCTTGGCATTAGCCAGCCGCAATGGACCGTTGCTGAAAATTTAGATAAAGCCAAAGCTTTTGCTGAATCGGTGGAATACCCGGTTCTCATCCGCCCTTCTTTTGTTTTGTCAGGAGCGGCTATGAACGTGGTCTATTCCATTGATGAAATGCAAAAATATCTTGAGCAGGCTACCTTGGTGTCACCCGATCATCCCGTAGTCATCTCGCAATTTATCACCGAAGCCAAAGAACTGGAAATAGACGGGGTAGCCAATAACGGCCATATTGAGATTTATGCAATTTCCGAACACATTGAAAACGCCGGCGTGCACTCAGGAGATGCCACCATTGTGTTGCCGCCTCAGCATTTATATTTAGAAACCATTAGAAGAACCAAAAAAATTACCAAGAAGATTGTTAAAGCCTTAAACATTACCGGGCCTTTTAATATCCAATTTATTGCTAAAAATAACGATATTAAAGTGATTGAATGTAACTTAAGGGCATCCCGCTCTTTCCCCTTTGTTTCAAAGGTAACTGGCTATAACTTTATTGAAATTGCTACCGAAATTATGTTGGGAAGATATACGCCTAAAGTCTACAACACTTTGGATTTAGACTATGTGGGAGTGAAAGCCCCTCAGTTTTCTTATAGCAGATTAAAAGGGGCCAACCCAGTGGCACACGTTGAAATGGCCTCAACCGGGGAGGTGGCTTGTTTGGGTGAAGACTTATTGGACGCCTTTTATCGTTCCTGGCAATCTACCGAACAAACTGTCAGAAGAAAGCGGATCTTTGTCAGCATCAGCGATATGAAGAAACCAAGGCTTTTAGAGCAGTTGAAAAAACTAGATGAGCTAGGTTGGGAAATTTATACTACTTCCGGCACCCATGACTTCTTGGTAAAAAATGGCATTAGCGCAAACTGTGTATTTAAAGCCAATGAAGGCTTAGAGCCCAATGCCAAGTCCCTGGTTATCAACCATGAAATTGATTTGATAATCAATATTCCGCAGGGTAACCCTAGCAGCACCTCAGTAACAGACGGCTTTACTTTAAGAAGACTGGCGATTGATCACCATATCCCCCTCATTACCAATTTGCAAATAGCTCAGATTATGCTGCAATCTTTAGCGAAGCTGCATGGAAAAACCTTAAGCGTTAAGCCCTGGGCAAGGTTTGTAAGGCCTCTTTAGGACGACGCCTACGGTCCTCTGTCGGATCGCGGTGCATGATATCAACATAACTTAGAAAATGCTGTCTTAGCTCACCGTTTTTAAGCGCGGCTAAATGTTTTCTAGCAACAGGAATACCCTGGTCAATATTATCGATCAAAGCCTGAGCTGCAGCGATTTTCTGTTGTTTTGAATAACCCAAGGGGATCCCGAAAAAACTGTTAAG
>JARDZR010000041.1 GCA_029240715.1 Gammaproteobacteria bacterium | reverse complement strand
CTTAGGGTGGATGTTGGCTGTCTATTGGCTTTCGAGGCTTCTGTCAATTACGACATCCAAATGGTCAGAGGAATCAGCAATGCTTTATTTGGAGGAGAGGGCGTATTTTTAGTCAAGTTGACAGGCCCCGGTAAAATCTATATGCAGAGCTTGCCGTTTTCAAAATTAGCAGATAGGATAATCGCATTAAACCCGAATTCTTCCAAACAATAAAGGTGATCCTATGATTAAACGTACATTAATGTTTTCAGGGTCTGTAATCTGTATGACGGCAGCTATTACTTGTTTGACTTATGCTTATGCTCAAGTTAAACAAGAAAAACAGGATATGGCCGCAACTTCTAGCATAAATGGCTTAAGCAATGCTTTAAGCAGTCTTAAGTCACAAACCAGCCTGCCGGTGGTGTTTCCAAGCCAAATGCCAAAACCAGCAAGTTCGGCTCAGCTTTATGCGTATCTTGAACCTGCTGTGCAAAGCTATAACGCTCTGTATAGCATCGATATTGATCATACCCAGACCTGCCACGGTACGAAATATTGCAACTTAGGCAACTTTAGTGTGCAAAAAGGCGGTGCTCCAAGTATGCAAACTGATATGAACAATAAGCAAATTACTCAAAAAGTACATTTATTGCATCATCAAGTGGCTTACTACACTCCAGGTCATGCTCTGGGCGACTATTGGCCGCCTGAAATTCAGTGGGTAAGCCAAGGTAATTTGTATACATTGACTTGGAACATTCCAAGTGGTCAAAATGCTAAACTTCTTATGATGCAGATGGCTGATTCTGTAACCGCTCCAAGCACAGCTAGCTCATAAGTTTTTTCATATTCCAAATCCGGGCGTAATCTAGCATTATTCCCGGATTTTTTATTGCATAAATTCCACAAAAAACTGCATAATTTTTTAATGCAAAAACAGTAGCTGAGCAGCCCATAATAATGAAGCTATGCGCTATTTAAGCTTATAGTTGTTTTTGCTATGCTAGGCTGTATGTTACAAGATAGTTCTACTGCATCTTTCGATAAGTAAGCAAAAGGCTCCATCCATCAAGAAATAGTTTGCTAAGTTATAATACAATATTATATTTGGAGGTTATATATGGCTTTTCGAGGATCGTATTCTAATGATTATGAAAGAGGAAGGGAGGAATCATATAGGGGAAGCCGTGAACGCAGCAGAAGTCGCAGTCGCAGTCGAGATCGCCTGAGAGATTCAGATTATAGAGATGGCAGTAGAGACCGCTTTGCTGATCGACAAAGCTACAGCTCAGATAGAAGATCTTCAAGTTCTTACACGGCTCCAGCTCGCACTTATACTGAAAGTGAAGTTAAAATAATGCTAGAAGAAGAAAGACGCAGTGCTTATGAACAGAGTTTAGCGGCTTTATCGGCATCTAAAGAGCCTGTGGGAACAAGCGATTTTAGAAAGGAAGCTTTATTTCATAGAGTTGCTTTCGAGATGATGCAAAGGGCATTTTCCAGTCAACAGCCAGCCCAGGCTTTAAATGATTTGATCAAGCAAAATGCAGATTTTATGGGTAAGGCAAACGTTGGCACAATTTTCAAAAAGATTGTCCATGATTTTTCAGCTCAAACTCAATCTGAGTTCAGAATGATTTTGCCAGCTATTTATCCGGTTGTGCAAAGACTTATTGATAAAAATCAAATAGAATCAGGCGACCTTTGCACCACTTTATACGCTTTAGCTAAAATATATTCCGAAGAGTTAAAACAAAGACCTGCCAGTGCTATTGAAGCATTAAAGCCTTGGCTTGCTTTACTTTTGCCCGCTATACAAGCTGCTCTGCCATTTTTTAGGGCCATTGATATTAATATTTTTTGTATGGCCTTTAACGAATTAAACTTGGATAGAAGCTATTGGACAACAGAACTGCATGATGCTTTATTGTTAAGCATAGAGAAAAATGCTTACCAGGTATATTTGAGTACGCTGTTTAACTATCTTAGCTTGCTTTATAAGTTAAAAATCAACAGGGGTGGACTTACGGATAAAATGGCTAGATTATTGATTGAAAGTTTTGTTAATTTATATCGCAAACTTCGATATATACAGCCATCGGAAATAAATGAAGCGATTATTCTACTCCCTATGCTTTTGAAAATGGGCTTTGATCGAGATCTTTTATTGCCAGATTTTTGTCATGCCTATATTAAAAAGCTGATTGCTTGTGATAAAAGGATTTTTAACCCTCGACTCTTATTAGAATGCATTATGGCAATGGCGCATTTGCAGTTAACATCAGAGCCGGCATTGGTTTTAATAAAAGAGTTTTATGCTGCCATAAACGAAAAGGCTCAAAGCATAGCTTTTTGGCAAAGCTTGAGCCCTGCAATATGTCAGATCTATTATTTGGCATTACAATATTATGAGCTGTCTATTCCTGATCATTTGGCAGTATTCATTCAAAGCTTGCCAAAAATCATGCCTCAAAATTGTGACTTTCATAGACCCTTGGCTGAGTTTATCTGTCTAGCTTATCCAGGAGCTGTTTGTTCCTATCTTACTGAGATAAAAGCTTATGATGCGATGTTGCCGCAACACAAGGTTCTCATTAGTATCATCCCTAATAAATCAGTAAAATTCAATCCTTTGGGGGCTGAAGCGGCAGAAGAAAGAAATTTAGCTGTACAAGGCTGGAAAGTTATAAAACTGTCTTATTTAGATATATACCATGATTTAGCACCGCTTGGGCTGGAGCAGCATGCTGCCCGGATCAAGCAGTTTATTGATCCTCATCTCCCGGCACCAATAGCACCAAACGCACAGGTATACAGCGAACAGTATAGTTCGTCAGCTGGACAGTCTTTGGATCCAAAATTGGCTTGGCTAGGGCAACCTGCGGCAAGTGCTTCATCAACAGTGAGCCAAACATCAGCAGAATCTACTGCTCAGCTTCCTGTGGCAAGTTTCCTGATGAGAGAAGCAAATAGTTTAATCCAAGCATCAATTGACACTGCACCTGGCCAATAAATTAAATGTTCAAACTTGGTAAAAATCAGCGTAGAATAGCGCTGATTTTATTCTTTTTAGGAGCAGATTTTTCATGAGCGATAACTTCAAAGCCAAGTCTAAAACCCATATTAAAACCAACAGCGGTAAACAATACACCATTTACAGCCTGGACAAATTGCAAGAGCTGACCGGCAAAAAAATGTCGCGTTTGCCTTATTCCATCAGGATTTTGGCTGAGAACCTTTTACGTAATATAGACGGAAAGAAGGTTAAAGAAACCGATGTGTTAAAAGTCTTAAACTGGAAAGCTTCCGATAAAAACAGAGACGAAATTCCATTTATGCCGGCTCGCGTTGTCATGCAGGATTTTACCGGAGTGCCAGCCGTTGTGGATTTAGCTTCCATGAGAGACGCTGTTAAAAAAGCTGGCGGAGACCCCAGCAAAATTAACCCGCTTGTAGATACCGCTCTTGTCATTGACCACTCAGTACAGGTTGATTACTTTGGTACGGCTAAATCATTGACTCAAAACGTCGATTTAGAATTTCAGCGCAATAAAGAGCGATACAGCTTATTGAAATGGGCCCAAAAAGCCTTTGATGATTTTAAAGTAGTTCCTCCTGGAATGGGTATTATCCACCAGGTTAACTTGGAGTACTTGGCCCCTGTAACCTTGACCAAAGAAATTGCCGGAGAAGGCACGGTGGCTTATCCCGATACCTTGGTAGGAACAGACTCTCATACTACCATGATCAACGGCTTAGGCGTGTTAGGCTGGGGAGTGGGCGGTATTGAAGCTGAAGCTGTTATGCTTGGTCAGCCTTACTACATGGAACTTCCCGATGTTGTCGGAGTGAAATTGACGGGTGCATTGCGTGAAGGTGTGACCGCAACTGATTTAGTTTTATATGTCACAGAAATGCTGAGAAAGCAGGGCGTTGTCGGCAAGTTTGTAGAGTTTTTTGGAGAAGGCTTAAACAACTTAACTCTGCCAGATCGCGCTACGATTGCCAACATGGCTCCAGAATATGGCGCGACCATGGGTTATTTCCCCGTGGATAAAGAAACCCTGCGCTATCTGGATCAGTCTAACCGTTCTCAGTTTGTGGACTTGGTTGAAGCTTCTATGAAGGCTCAACACCTTTTCCGTGAAGATTCTGCAGAAGAGCCAGAATACAGTACCGTATTAACTTTGGATTTAAGCACGGTGGACTCCACCTTGGCTGGGCCAAAAAGACCACAGGATCGAGTCAGTTTGCGTGATTTGAAAACGGGTTTTCATCAGTCTCTAACTTTGCCTGTTGAAAAGCGTGGCTTTAGTGTAGCTGAGCAAGACTTAGGCAAACGCGTCAAAATCAAAGGTATGGGCAGTGAGATTGGACATGGAGCGGTAGCCATTGCGGCGATTACTTCTTGTACTAATACTTCCAACCCTTACGTTATGATTGGAGCAGGTTTGCTGGCTCGAAATGCTGTGAAAAAAGGTCTGACCGTTAAGCCATATGTGAAAACAAGCTTAGCTCCCGGATCTCAAGTAGTGACCGAATATCTGCAAAAAGCCGATCTTTTACAATACCTAGAAGCTTTGCATTTCAACGTAGTGGGTTATGGCTGTACCACCTGTATCGGTAACAGTGGCCCATTGGATGAGCCAGTGGTAGAGGCCATTAAAGAAGGGGACTTGGTTGTCGCAGCAGTATTAAGTGGTAACCGTAACTTTGAAGGCCGTATTAACCCTCATGTTAAGGCCAACTACTTAGCTTCTCCTGTGCATGTGGTGGCTTTCGCCCTAGCTGGAACTGTAGACTTTGATCCAGAACTAGATCCTATTGCTAATGATGCTAAAGGCAACCCTGTTTATCTCAAAGATATCTGGCCTTCCACCAAAGAAATCCATGAAATAGTGGAAACCTTAGTGACCGCAGATATGTATCGCGACAAATATGCAACCGTATTTGAAGGGACCGAGTTTTGGAAAGCCCTTGATGCGCCTACCGGTAATCTGTACAACTGGGACCAAGATTCTACCTATATTCAATGTCCGCCATTCTTTGATAACTTGAATGCAGCCAAAGCACATGCGGATATCGTCGATGCCAGAATGCTTGGCATGTTTGGGGACAGTATTACCACCGACCATATTTCCCCGGCCGGCAGCATTAAAGCTGAATATCCAGCTGGTCAGTATTTGATTGAGCATGGGGTAGGTAAAGAAGACTTTAACTCCTATGGGGCTCGTCGTGGTAACCATGAGGTGATGATGCGCGGCACATTCGGCAACGTGCGTTTACATAACTTATTAACACCGGGCAAAGAGGGAAGCTTTACTCTGTATCAGCCAAGCAAGGAAGTTATGTATATTTATGACGCCTCCATGAAATATCAAGAAAATGGCACACCTCTCGTGATAGTTGCCGGCAAAGAATACGGTACTGGAAGCTCCCGTGACTGGGCAGCTAAAGGGACCTATCTGTTAGGCGTTAAGGTTGTGATCGCTGAAAGTTATGAACGTATCCACAGAAGCAACCTGGTGGGCATGGGTGTATTGCCGCTACAGTTCCTGGATGGACAAGGCCGTGAATCATTGAATTTAGACGGTTCAGAAGTCTTTACCATTAGAGGGCTAAGCAAGCTAATACCTCGCCAAGAGATTGAAGTTACCGCAAGGTCAGATTCAGGAGAGCTTAAAACCTTTAAGGCTTTAGTGCGCTTGGACAACGAAATTGAAGTGGATTACTACAACAACGGCGGTATTTTGCAAACTGTGCTCAAAAACCTGATGTAAATCGCATAAAATCCCTCTTAACCTCCCTTTATCAAAGGGAGGAATTCAATTCCTTCTTTTTATAAAAGAGGGGGTTAGGCTAGATTTTTTTTAATAAAACCTTAAGCTAGCTTTTTTATAATACCTTTCTTATTTAACTCAGCTTAAAGGGAATTTTTATGCAAGCTGCAAGGACTCTGCTTGATGCGGCCAAAGATGGCGACGCCAATGAAATTTGTAGGCTCATTAAGAATGGTGCCAATCCTAATGTTTTAAGTCAATATAATGTCCCAGCTCTTTATTATGCGGTAAGAAGTGGACATAAGGAAGCGGCATGGGTGTTGTTTCAACATACAGACAGGCAGCTTTTGAACAATAAGAATGCTTTTTTTAATGACACTGTGCTTCGTCTGGCGGCTTTTAATGGTTGGGGAAAATTTATCAAGGCTTTATTAAAGGCCGGCGCTAATGCTAATATTCTAGATCAATATAATGTGCCTGCTCTTGATTGGACAGTGCGAATTCGACATCATAAAGACGCAGCGTTAATTTTATTGCAGTATACCAATCCTGATCTTTTAAATAATATCAATACTTCACTTGGTAATACAGTGATGGATATAGCAGCATACAGAGGCTGGAATGATTTTATAAAAGTTGCAAATGAAATACGCTGGGGTGCTACTCTAAAAGATAGAGTCGCCAAAGGGCTGGACCCTTATGCTAAAAATGAAGAAGGTCAAAGCTGTATAGATATTATTAACTCATTAAGCATTTATTCATCTGCGCAGAAGCAAGCTTTAACCGCACAAGTAATCACAGAGCATGCCTGGGCCAAAAGATCGGCATTGCTGATGTTAAGATATGCCAATAATGAGTTTTTCCCGCGAGGTGGAGCGGCGTCTGACCACGATGTTTAAAAATCCATCCTAACCTTCCTTTGACAAAGGAAGGAACAATATTAGCATCAATAAAACCAATCCAAGAAGCGGCCAAATTCCAATCATCATCCAGGGAGTATTGCCGTTCATAGGGATTATTGAGCTTTTTAATACCCCTGGCTCAAAGCTTGGGATTTTAGCAAGCACTTTGCCATGCGGGTCGACCACTGAGGTCTCACCGCTGTTGGTGGCCCTTACAATATATCTTCCGGTTTCAATAGCCCGCATTTGGTCCATTTCTTCGTGCTGATAAAATCCTAAAGAATGCCCAAACCAGCTGTCATCGCTTAAAGTCGCGATCAGCTCAGCGTTTTGCGTAAAGTTTCTAAACTCTTCAGGGAATGCTGATTCATAGCAAATAAAGACCGCCACGGGAATGCTTTGCATAATAGGCAAGGTTTGCTCATCGGGGCCTGGAGTCATTCCAGACATCGGTATATTTAAGCTGTTCAAGATGGGTCCTAAAATATTGAGTAAAGGAACATACTCGCCGAAGGGCACTAAATGTCTTTTTAAATATACGCCATGACCGTTCCCTAAAACCACAGCGGCATTGTAATATTGTTGAGTACTATAATTATATAAAGGGATGCCGAGCATGATAGCCGTGTTATTTTGTTTGGCGGTTTGGCTCAGTTGATTCATAAACCCAGCAACTTGTTCAGGCAAAGCCGGAATAGCCGCTTCTGGCCAGAATATTAACTGAGAGCCTATGGCTTGTTGGTTTAACTTTTGGTAAGTATTGAGAATTTGGTCTTGATAGTATTGAGACCACTTGGTTTCTTGAGGAATATTGCCTTGCACCAGGCTCACGCTGATTGAGGTACCGGCAGGTCGGGTCCATTCAATTGACTTTAAAGCAGTTCCCGTTCCCCACAGTGCAAATAGGCCCAAGATTAAATAAAGTCTAGCCCTTTTGGGATTTTGCCAAATTCCAATTAAAGCAGCACTGGTAAATGCTGTGGCAAGGCTCACTCCGAATACTGAAAACACGGTAGCAAAGCCCGCTAATGGGCTATCAATTTGGCTATAGCCTAAAAGCAGCCAAGGAAAGCCTGTAAAAAGCCAACTTCTGATCCATTCAAAGATGACCCAAAGCGCAGGAAAGGCCAATAATATTCCGGGAAGCTTATTGAGCTTGCCATATTTGGTGAGGAGTAAACCTAAAAAGGCGGAAAACAGGGCTAAAAAGGCCACCAGCAAGGCAGTAATCAGAATAGATAAAATTACGCTGGCATTGCCATAAGTATGAATGCTGACATAGACCCAAGAAACGCCCGCGCCATATAAGCCTATGCCAAATAACAGGCCTCTCAAAAAACCTTGAGTTGGATTGGCTTTTTGCAGGCAAAGCAAAAAAAGGGCGGGGCAAAGAATTCCCAGATAAAACTGATTGAAAGGCGCAAAGCTTAAGCTAAGTAAGGCCCCGGCAATAAGGCTTAACAGCTCATATCTATTATGCAGTTTCTTGAGAATTTTCAATTCTAGATACTTCCAACATTAAAATGCGGCGGCCGTCGGATTTAGACACTTTAAAACTAAATCCTTGAATTTCAACTGATTCAGAAGGGGTTGGCACATGCCCTAATGCTTGGATAACAATGCCACCCATGGTGTCGACTTCTTCATCTGAAAAATTGGCTTTAAAAAATTCATTAAACTCTTCTACCGAGGTCAATGCATTGACCTGATAGAGGTTCTCGCTGAGCTTTTGAATATAAATTTCGTGCTCGTCAAATTCATCTTCAATATCGCCGACAATTTCTTCTAATACGTCTTCAATGGTCACTAAGCCTGCAATGCTGCCATATTCATCTACCACGATGGCTAAATGGTTGTGGCTGCTCTTAAACTCATTTAATAGGGCGTCAAGCCTTTTGCTTTCCGGCACAAAAAAGGCAGGGCGCAACAGCTTGTTCCAATCAAAATTCACTTGAGGGGTATTAAGGCAGTATCGCAGCAAATCCTTTGCCAGCAGGATGCCGATGACATCATCTTTATTTTCATCAATAAC
>JARDZR010000131.1 GCA_029240715.1 Gammaproteobacteria bacterium | reverse complement strand
GTTGAGGAGGCGATGGAGGTCGGGGCCGTTCTCTATGCCTTCTTGGCTGAGGCGCGGCTTCTATAATGTGACGCGGTCTTTGTAAAAACTTTTTAATGAGAAAATTGCCGACTACAATTGCAGAGGCTAATGTAAACATAGCAGTGATAGGCTCGCTTCTTGCTAAGCTCCATAGTAAAAACGCGGTGGAACGCTCTTTCTTAATTGAATCAATTTTATCTTCTATTTCTTTTACGATTGCTGCGAGCTCTTGAGAAAAAAGCTCTCTACCACTTTTGCCAAATAGGGTTTTAAAATCTGCAACGCCATACTCTTCCTGCAAGGAAAACAAGTCCTTATAAATTGCTGAAACATAGGCCGGCTGTATCATTCCATTCTTAGCATCATTCATAAATATTTGAAGCATATTAAGCAAAGAACTTAAACCTTCTTTTCCAGGCAAACTAAATATATTAAAGCCAAATTTATCTAATCCATATTGATAAATTCTTTCAACTATTCGAGGTTCTTTATAGCGTAGAAAAATTAGGTCACGAATTGGGGCATATTCTAGTGAGGCCCAAGGAAGATCAAATTTATTTAAAAGCACATTAAAATGTTGAAGGTCGGCAAGACGCGCCATTCCCGACATAAAATTTCCATCACCTCGTCTGATCAAGTCTTGGTCGAAACTGTAACTCAATAAGGTTTCAATATGATTTGCACTCCACCAGCCCTTAAAAATAGCATTTCTCTCCTCTATTTTTTCTGAGTTAGTTATAGCCATTTTGATACCAGCAGCAGACAAATTGTTATTAAGGTCTTTCTTAGCTTTTTGCAACTCCTCATGAGCAAGCTTGCTTAAAACTTTTTTATCCTCTTCTGATGGCTTAAACTCAGAAATTTCACTTATTCCCCTGGCAATCTGCCATTTATTCTTTTTGATTGCGTTTTTAGCTATACGGCTAACAAAATCCTGATATTCCGGGTGAAAAACAGGAGGAAAGTATCGCTTTAGTTTTTCAAAGTCATCTTCATCTATAAGCTTTACTAAATCTTCCGACGGGGGTCTAAGAAGGCGTATACTGCTGCTATTACGCTTTTCTTCAAATAAGCTCCGAATTTCTCCCAAACTCAAGTTAAATAGCGCTTCAGCACTGATTCCGCCCATCTCTTGTTTTACATCAATTATTCCCGCTTTATCCAAATCGATAATCATCTGCTCACGCCGATGAAAAAAGGAAAAGTTTTCTTCATTTACAGAGCTAAGCAATGATTTAACATGAGCACCCAATATAAATAAATTGCCATAACCTTGCTCGACCCCCCACTCATAAACCAGCTTTACTTTTTCAGCACTTTCAGCCCCAACAAATATAGATAGACGATGGGTTCTATCCTTCCAGTTAAATAAATTCAGTTCGAGCAAAAGCTTTAAATGACTCATTTGACCATAAACATAGATATGAATTTGAATATTTTGTTGAGGAAGATTTTGATAATTTGGCGGTATAACCCCTATTCTGTTTGCTAACTTAAGCAGAGAAGCAATATGATGGCTGTCAAACCAGTCTTCAAAGTTCTTTTTTTTAGCTGCTTGGTCTGTTGCATTAATTTGCTCAAAGGTCGCCATGTACTCAGACCATGCCCTTTCAAACTCCATTGCAATGGGCTTCTTGAGATTATCCAGACTTTGCTTGTTAACAACAGGTTCTAATAAACTTAGTAGGTTTTCAGAAACTGTCCATTTTTTGCCAAGTAATGCATGTTTGAAGACATCATAAGTCACTGTAAGGTATTGCGGGTCTGAAGGCTCCGGCAGAAAAGCCCTCACTGTTTCGACGTCATCAGCTGCACTAATAAACTTTCTAATAGTCTCATCGTTTTTTAAATCTTCCTGAAGATTAATTATGCCAAGCTTATTTAGTTGCCTTAGTACTTGAACATTAACAGGGTGTTCAATGGCTTTCTCAACAGAGTTGACTTGGCTTAACAACCAATGGATAGGCTTAAGCTCCATATCATCTCTGCTAGCAAATACATTAACGCCTCGATTGCGCAGACCCCATTGATAAACCTGTTGAATTCTATCCACTCGTTGGTTTACGAACAGCATATTTCTTGCGGAAGCAAATTGAGGCAGTGACCAGTCGATTTGCTCAGAGCGCATTAACTCATCAAAAGAAGATTCATCATCCGGAAAATGGATTTGACTATAATCCGGCCTGTAATCCAAAATATGGTTTTCTTTAAACCATTTAGTGAACTCGTCAGCAGTAAAGTCTGGATAGGAAACCCTGAATTGCTGATAAAGTGCTTGTACGGTAGCTGTATCGTCCGACAAGTCTATGGCCTGCCCAGCCTCATCTAATAAAAGGGCCGTGCGATTCCTATTCTCTCTCGCCTCAGGAAAAGACTGAGCCGCTACGGCATATAGCGCCAAAAAGGCCGTGAAATATCTAAATATCTGCACCATTAGGCTGGGCTTAATTCTTTCAAAATTACTTGGCATGAAGCATCCTTTTCGAGCAGTATAATTTTATGTGACGATTATACCGGCAAAATCTGCTGTAACCTAGAAACAATCAAGCTTTCGGCAATATTATTGCCCCGGATGGAACTCCTCAGCATGAGGACTAAGGCGCTTATCCGAAGCTGGGCTGCCGCCTATCACTAATTGGGCATTAGCCATCCCTCCTGCCGCTCCTGCGCTTCCCTCAGAGGGGCCTACAGCTTCTATCTCCGGCAAAAGTATAGCTGCCAGCTGATTTGCTGCATTTCTCATGTCATCAATAGAAATCGCCGGGGTTAAAACATAACGCCCACCAAATCGTGAGACATTTTTGCTGCCCTCATGGGCCTCAAGGTTACGGGCATCAACCACTTGCAGCCTAAGGTCTCTTAAGGCACGAATATTGCCTGTAACATCTTCTTCTGTGGCAGGAAGCGTTGCATTGGCGCAATGACGCTCTGCCAAGAATTTAGCTAAATCCACCCCATGACGGCCTTTTAACAGCTCACCGATAATAATAAGCTGCATTTTAGCTGCATCTCTTTGTAAAGATAAAGCATCTGCTTGTAACTCGGGCCCCTTATGCTCATGTTTCCAATCCAGTTTATCGGTAAACTTCTTAAGTTCATTCACCGCTTCTAATAAACATTGCTTAGCCTCAGCATATTTTCTTAAATCATGCCTGTAGTCCTCGCCTTTACCACATAAAGCCTTATAGTAGTTGGATTCAAGAATCGTCGCACTTAAAATTGGCGAGCCTTTGCTAATTTCAGCTAATACCCAGACATCATCGCTAAATTCGGTAATCAGTTTCAGCAAGTCATCTTTTCCTTTCTGAGCCTGGTAATAGCGATGGAAAAGCTGGTTGCGAAGGTCTCTAGCTCCGGCAACTGCAATAGGCCTGTCTTTTAACAGTTCAAGTAAGCGAGCAAAGTTATAGATAAGCGCTAGG
>JARDZR010000040.1 GCA_029240715.1 Gammaproteobacteria bacterium | reverse complement strand
CAAATCAATGTGACCTGTAGCTGCGGCCATAAATTTGCTACCGGCTCAACTCTGGGTAAAGACCTGCGCTTAGACGTTTGCTCCAGTTGCCATCCTTACTATACCGGCAAACAAAAGCTGGTTGATACCGAAGGCCGTGTAGACGGATTTAAGAAAAAATTCGCCAATTATGGTGCAATGGCTCAACGCAAGAAAACATCATAATTATTGCTTTAATAAAAAAGCCACCTTCGGGTGGCTTTTTCGCTTTCAAGGCTTTCATAGTGTTGTAACTTCTGCGATAATTCCCCTGGCTTTATAAAGGGGAAGATTATGGTTGATGCAGTCTACGTTGGAAACTTGGCTGAAAATACCACAGAAGAGGATTTGCAAACATTGTTTGCAAAATTCGGTGAAGTGAGATCGATCAAAATTATAAGAGAATTTGCCTTTGTTCAGCTGCTAGATGTTAAGGCCATGAAATTAGCAGTGAAAGAATTAAATGAAGTGAAGCTTAAAGGGAAGAAATTAAAGCTTTCCTGTGCCATAGAGAGAAAATCATAATGCCGCAGTCTAATCGAAACATTATTATTATCGGCATAGCCGGTGCATCAGGTTCAGGGAAAAGTTTATTGGCTAATACCATCGTTGATGAGTTAGGCTCGGACCGAGTGGTGGTGATTTCAGAAGATGCTTATTATAAGGATTTATCCGATATAAGCATGGAAGAACGCAATAAAGTTAACTTTGACCATCCCGATGCCTTTGACCATAAGTTGCTAGTTCAGCACTTATCACAGCTTAAAGCAGGTCATTCGATCAATGTGCCTATTTATGACTATGTGACTCATAACCGCACCCATAATACCCGTCATATCAGTAGTGACAATAGCATTGTTGTGCTTGAAGGAATTTTATTATTTTCAGAACCGTTATTACGTGATCTGATGGATATCCGTATTTTCGTCGATACGGCTTTAGATACTTCATTTATCAGAAGGTTACGCCGAGATGTTATGGAAAGAGGGCGCAACATGGAATCAGTTATCGAACAGTATGAAACGACTGTACGCCCCATGTTTGTTCAATTTATTGAGCCCTCTAAGCGCCATGCCGATATTATTGTTCCGCATGGTGGAAAAAACCGCATAGCGATTGAAGTGATTCAGGCTAAAATGAAAGAATTGCTTAACCATCACATAGTTAAATAAGGTAATGGAAATATGACAAGAGCCATCGTTCTGGTTTTAGACTCATTTGGAATAGGCGAGGCTCCTGATGCCGCTGCATTTAAAGACCAGGGGGCGGACACTTTAGGGCATATTGCTGAATTCTGCTGCAAACAAAGGGCTAAGGCCTTGAGTTTGCCTAACTTAGCTAGGCTGGGATTGGCAAAAGCTTATCAGGTTAGTACAGGCAAGTCCTTGCCAAATGATTTGGACTATCACGGTCCTGTGGTTGGGGCATATGGCTGCGCTGCTGAAATCAGTAAAGGCAAAGATACTCCAAGTGGGCATTGGGAAATGATGGGGGCTCCCGTTGAGTTTGAATGGGGTTGTTTTCCCACCACAGAAAAGTGCTTTCCCAGGGAACTGATTGAGGCCTTCATTAAAGAGGCCGGGCTTGCCGGGGTGTTGGGAGAAAAACATGCCTCAGGAACTGACATTATTAAAGACTTAGGCGAAGAGCATATCAAAACAGGTAAGCCAATAGTCTACACTTCAGCTGACAGTGTCTTTCAAATCGCGGCCCATGAGCAATATTTTGGTTTAAAAAGATTATATGAAATTTGTGATATTGCCCGTAAATTAGTAGATCCCTATAACATAGGGCGGGTTATTGCTAGGCCTTTTATCGGTGAAGTCGGTAGTTTTAAGCGCACGGCCAACCGTCGTGATTTAGCAGTGCCTCCTCCAAGAGAAACCTTATTGGATCTAATGGTTGCCAATAATCAGAAGGTAATCAGTGTCGGTAAAATTGCCGATATTTTTGCCCATCGAGGGATTAGCGAAACTATCAAAGCGCCAGATAATGAAGGCATATTTAACGCAAGCCTTAAAGCGCTTGAGATTGCGCCTGATAAAAGCCTTATTTTTAGCAATTTTGTGGACTTTGATTCATCTTATGGCCATCGTCGTGATCCATTAGGCTATGCTGAAGCCCTGGAAAGTTTTGATAAGAGATTGCCTGAGCTAGAGGCTTTAATGCAGGACGATGATATTTTAGTGATTAGTGCTGATCATGGCTGTGATCCTACTTTTCCAGGCTCAGACCATACCCGTGAGCACATTCCTGTGCTAATCTATGGGAAGTGTGTGAAAGAAGGAAGTCTTGGCCAAAGAGCAAGTTTTGCTGATATAGGGCAAAGCCTCGCTGCTCATTTTGGACTATCTCCTCTAAAATTTGGAACAGCCTGTCAGATTAAAAAGTAGAGTAAGTCATGAATATTTCAGATAAATTAAGTAGTTTAAGAACAGCTATGCGTCAGATTGGGGCGGATTTTTACTATGTTCCTTCAGGAGATGCCCATCAAAACGAATATGTTCCTGGCCATTGGCAACGCCGTGCCTGGATTAGCGGGTTTACCGGTTCTGCTGGAGATGTTTTAGTCGGCATGGATCAGGCCTATTTGTGGACTGACCCCCGCTATTTTTTGCAGGCTGAAAACCAGTTAGATAAAAAGCATTATCAATTGATGACTGAACAGGTACAGGGCTTTGCTCCTCCTATAGATATTTGGCTGAAAAAAAATGCAATGCATAAGGTTTGCGCTGTCGATCCAAGAGTGATCACCATTGCTCAGACCAAAAAATTTAAGCAAGCTTTAGAAAGTGTAGACGGCAAGCTTTTGGCCGTTGACAGCAACTTAATCGATGGTATTTGGAGCAAAAAGCCTGAAGTTAAAACGGCCCCTCTTAGCGTCTATGACAGTAAATATAGTGGTATGACAGCACGTGAAAAGTTGCAATTGCTTCGTGATGCTATCAAGCAACTTGGTGCAGATTCTCATGTTCTTAGCATGTTAGATGCTATTGCCTGGTTGTTTAATATTCGCGGCAGTGATGTCGATTTTAACCCTTTAGTTATTAGCTATGCTCTTATTACTCAAACTGAAGCCACTTTGTTTGTTGATTTGGCTAAGGTTAAACCTGAAGATCAGGCTTACTTTGCAGAGCAAGGTATTAAGCTTAGAGAATACCATGAAGTCCAAACAGTGCTTAATCAGCTTAAGGCTAAAGTGTTGTTGGATCCTAGTACGGCTAGCTGGTGGATAGAGCAACAACTTATAAATGCTACAGTCATCTTAGATCAGTCTCCTATTACCATGATGAAAGCTTGTAAAAATCCGGTGGAGCAAGAAGGGGCTAAAGAAGCCCATCGCCGCGATGGCCGAGCTGTTGTTAGATTTTTAAGTTGGTTAGATCAGCATTGGCAGGAAGGCCATACCGAAATTTCTTTGGCAAATAAACTTGAAGCATTTCGCAAGCAAGAACCTGATTATGTGAGTCTTAGCTTTAATACCATCAGTGGATTTGCAGGGCATGGCGCTATTGTGCACTATGCAGTTAGTCCAGAATCAGATGTAAAAGTAGATGATTCTGCCATTTATTTGCTGGATTCAGGCGGCCAGTACTTACAGGGCACTACCGATATTACTCGCGTTATTCATCTAGGCAAACCAACTGAACAAGAAAAGCATTATTATACCTTGGTGCTAAAAGGTCACCTTGCTTTACGTCATACTCCGTTTCCTGCGGGAACTCGAGGCGAGCATGTCGATGCATTAGCCAGGGCGGCTTTATGGAAAGAGGCCTTAAACTATGGTCATGGCACAGGTCATGGAGTGGGGGCGTTTTTATGCGTGCACGAAGGCCCGCAAAGAATCTCACAAGGTGCTAGCGGAGTTGCTTTAAGGCCTGGCATGATAGTCAGTAATGAGCCGGGTTTATATATTGCAGGACAATATGGTTTGCGTATAGAAAACCTTTGTATCATCAATACAGTCTTTACTGAAAATCAAAGCCTAAGCAGAAGCGGACCATTCTATGGCTTAGAAGATCTGACTATGGTCCCCTATAATCGCAAGCTGATTAATAAGGCTGAACTCAGAGCAGAAGAAATTCTATGGGTAGATGCTTATCACCAAAAGATTTTCCAATGCCATAAAGACAGTTTATCGCCAGAAGAACTAGCTTGGTTAAAAGCTGCAACAGCTCCCCTGTAATTTTTCAGATTGGGCTGTGGCTTTATTTGCTGTTAGGCGCTTAAGTAGCGGATTAAGCATTAACACGATTAAGCTTGCCGCTAGTGTTATTAAGAAATAGCTAAAAAAGGCATGATGATATATCTGTTCAATGCCTTTAAGCTGGTGCAAATTGTCTGGTATAGCTGAATCATCAGCAAATAGGCCGGCAAGTTTGCCGCCAATTCCAGTTGAAACAAACCAAATTCCCATCATTAAGCCTTGCAAAGATTGAGGCACGAATTCGGTGACCATGGCAAGTCCAATCGGTGATATCGCTAATTCGGCTAAGGCAATAATCAGATAAGCCAAAATAAGCCAATTTGATGGTACCATGCCGCTTTTTTCAGTAATGCTTAAGCTTAAGAACAAAACGCCAAATGCCAGGCTAATAAACATCATCCCTAAAGTGAATTTCATCGCAGTGGAAGGGCCATAAGATTTATTTTTAAGCCAAGTCCAGGCTTTACCTAAGATCAGACCAAACACAATGACTCCAAAGGATTCAATTCCCATAAATACAGGAGTGGGCACATTAAAGTCTAAAAGCTTGTGATCAACAACCCTTAGTACAAATAGGTTGAGTGAAAAAAACACCTGAAAGTAAAAGGCCCAAAACATGACTGAAACGATCACTAAAATAAAATAAGCCAAAATTCTGTTTCGCACTTCGCTTTGAAATTGCAAGGCCTTGAAAATCACAATAAATACTGTGGCCGCGCATACAAAGAGAAAGCAGGCTAATGCAAAGTTTTCGTGTTGGATGATAAAGGCATTAAATGCAGTGACTGCAACAATCGCAGCATAAGCAAACAGGCTTTTTTGATTACTCGGTTGTGGGGCTTTGTTATGGATGGCGTAATGTTGAGTTCCCCAATAAAAAATCACAGAGCCTAAAACTAAACCCGCGCTCGCAGTAGCAAAAGTGTTGTGCCAGTTTAAATATTCAACTAAGTACCCTGCTAGGCAGGTGGCCAATAACATGCCAAAATTAATGCCGACATAGAACAGAGTGAAGCCGCCATCTCGTCGCGTATCATTTTCAGAATAAAGGCTGCCTAGTAAACTTGAAATGTTTGGTTTTAATAAACCCGTTCCCATGGTAACAATGCCCAAAGCAGCGCTTAAGATGGGTAAATTGGAGCTGGCGGCAATTAAGGCATAGCCCAAGCACAGCATGACCCCACCCATTATAACGGCTTGCCGATGCCCCAAAATCTTGTCAGCTAAATAACCCCCTAATATTGGAGCGGTATAAGCCAAAGCAGTGAATGAGCCTAAAATGGCATAGCTTTGTTTGTCAGATAAGTTAAATTTTTGGATTAAAAATAAAATAAGCAGGCTTTGAATGATATAGAAGCCGTAACGTTCCCACATCTCAGTTAAAAAGAATATCGATAGAGCTTTTGGCTGTCTTGGTGAAGGCTGCTGCATAATACCCCCTTGGGGATTCTAGAAAATCACACGGCTTTATTTCGTGATAAGTTTACTTAAGTTTATTAGCAATGCAATAGAGTCATGCTTTAACTTGCAGGCTTGGCTTCGATTTTCTATTATGAGTCAATTCAACTAGGAAATCGAAATGAGCTACCAATTATTAAGGCCTTTGTTGTTCAAACTGGAGCCGGAATTTTCTCATCACGTCAGTTTAAAAACTTTAAAGCTAATGTATCAGCTTAAGTTGGCACAAGCTTTCTTGCCTAAAGTCTGTTTAAAACCTAAGAAATTATGGGGTCTTGAGTTTGCTAATGCAGTGGGATTAGCGGCAGGGCTTGATAAAAACGGCGATTATATCGATTGTTTGGCTGCTTTAGGTTTTGGATTTATTGAAGTAGGCACCGTGACCCCAAAGGCCCAAGAGGGTAATCCAAACCCAAGGCTATTTCGGTTGCCAAAAGCCAGGGCTTTGATCAATCGAATGGGGTTTAATAATAAGGGCATTGATTATTTAATTGAGCAGGTGATACAAGCGAAGTACCAAGGGGTGCTTGGGATTAATATCGGCAAAAATGCCAGTACGCCGATTGAGTTGGCCTTAGATGATTACGTCATAGGAATGCAAAAAGCCTATCCTCATGCAAGCTATATTACGGTGAACATTTCCTCGCCCAACACTGCTGGTTTACGTCAATTGCAGCATGGCGAGTTTTTAAATTTTCTGTTGGCCGGAATTAAATTAGAACAGGCTAATTGTGAAAGGTTGCATCATAAAAAAGTGCCGATCTTGATTAAAGTAGCGCCAGATTTAACTGAACAGGAAGTGATCGAGCTTGCCGATGCTTTTTTAAGGCATCAAATCGAAGGCATTATTGCTACCAATACTACGGTTTCAAGAGCAGGGGTAGAGGCTTTTGCCATTAGCAAACAGGCAGGGGGCTTAAGTGGTTTTCCTTTATTGAATAAAAGCACTGAAATTTTAAAATTGTTTAAACAGGAATTAAAAGGCCAAATTCCTATTATTGCCTCGGGTGGGATCGTCAGTGAACAGGCTGCTCAAGAAAAGATGGCAGCCGGAGCTGATTTGGTCCAATTATACACCGGCCTTATTTATCAAGGGCCGGCTTTGGTTAAACGTTGCGCTGAGCTTTTATAACTGACGGGTGAGTTAGCATTCCCCAATCCAGTTATAAGCGAGGGCCCTTTAGCGTTTCTTTAATAAAGACTGCACTGATAAAGGCACAAAGCAAAAACGCAATCGGCAATATCATTAACGCATGCTGGAAACTTGGTAAATCATAAGTTTGACTAAGCATCGATACTCCTTCATTCCAAGCCAAGAGCTTTCCTACCAAAGGCTGCATAATCAGGCCGCTTGCTACTAAGGCCATATTATTAAAGCCGATAGAGGCCGATAGGCGTTTTTTATCGGCAAAATCTTGCACCACAGCGTAGCTTAAGATTTGTCCCGAAGAACCTACCCCGGCGCAGAACAGTAATAGGCCGAGTAGAGCTAGTGATAAACCGGGTAAATAGATAATGGCGGCCATGCTGACGGCCCCTAATAAGGCGGTTAGCATTAAAAAAGGCTTTCGGCTTCCAATTTTATCTGAAAAGGCTCCGATAAATGGGCTGCTTAAACCGATTCCCAGCCAGATTAAGGAGCATAGGCTGGCAGCTGTCTGAGTTGATATTTGATAGCTAGTGACTAAAAAAGGAATACCCCAAAGAGAGGCAAAGGCAGTCACCGGGGCCCAGTTAAAAAAGGCGTAACAAGCAACCCACCAGGTTTGAGGGTTTTTGCCAATATGATGCATGCTGCTCCAAATAGATTCTGCTTCAGAGTCAGTATTTTGCTTGCAGTGTTCTTGAGGCTTCTTAAGAAATAGCCAGACCGATAAAGCGAGAACTAAGCCTATGCCCATTAAACTCCATAAAGTTTGTCGCCAACCAAGATGGTGCACTGCGAAGGCAATCGGGATTTCTCCGCCAATGGCACCTAAAGCTGCTAAAAGTTGAGCAATTCCGGATAAAAAAGCAAAATGGCGGGTATGAAAGCAACGGCCTGCAACCGTTAACACTGACAAAAATGCAAAGGCTGAGCCCAGGCCCATAAAAAGTCTGGCTAGCAAACCAGTAACAAGCGAATCCGCAAAACCAAAAATCCCGGCCCCTATGGCACAAACGCTAATTGCAATAGTGACTAGTACTCTGAAATTAGCCCGATCATATAATAAGCCTGAAGGGATTTGCATCGCTGAATAGGTGAAAAAATAGCAGCCTGACATTAAACCAAGCCCATAAGCGCTTAAATGCAGGTCTTGTCTTAAAGGTTCTGTCATCACGCCAGGGGAAACCTGTAAGGCCATTTCAAAACACAGGAACAAAGACATTAGGCTAAATACCAGTATTGCACGTCCGCTCATCATTTATTTACATTCCTCTAATAGGGTTTTGGCAATAGTTTTAATCGTGCAGCCTGTTGCTCCTGCCCCAAAAAGTGCAGTCGCATCGTTTTGAAAGGCGTTTGCTAAATCAAAATGCAGCCAGCCAGTGCCTTCATTGGGAGCAAAACGGCTTAAAAAGCCAGCGGCATTGCTTGCGCCGCCTGGCCCACCCATAGGTACTTTTCGGCTATTTGCCGTATCGGCATAATAAGAAGGAACTTGGTCTTTATGCCAGGTTTCAAGCGGCATAGCCCAGACTAACTCACATTGGTTTTTTGCATAGTGCAAACAGCGGTCTCTTAAATCATGATCTAGAGCAAATAAGGCGGTATAGTCTGTGCCCACAGCCACCACTGCTGCACCGGTTAAGGTTGCGGCATCAATGATTAAGGGGGCGCTTGTCTCTTGCGCTTTAAGTAAGCCGTCTGCTAAAACCAGTCGGCCTTCGGCATCTGTATTAACCACTTCGACGCTCATACCGTTTTTATAATGAATAATATCACCGAGCTTATAAGCATGGCCGCTGATTAAATTTTCTGCGCAGCACAAAACAATCTGTACTCGCTTTTTGAGACCTTGCAAAATGGCTAGGGCTAAAGCTGCGCAAACAGTGGCAGCGCCTGCCATGTCATTTTTCATATTAGACATGGCCTCAGTCTGTTTAATGCTATATCCGCCGCTATCAAAGCAAATTCCTTTGCCGACTAAAGCTGCGGCTGTTGGAGTGCTTTTGTTTTTCTTGGGGTTATAGTCAATAATCGCCATAACAGGAGGGTGTTCGCTGCCTTTTCCGACGGAATAAATTCCCATCCAGCCTTGTTGCTTTAAGTCTTCTCCGATGACTAAAGTGGAGCTGATTTTACCCGGCGCAATTTCCTCTAAAAATGCGATGGCATTTTCTGCTAAAGTTTTAGGGGATTTTTCTTGAGCGGGTGCATTAATTTGAGCTTTAGCCCAAGCGTGAACTTTAAGCCAGCTTTGTAGCAAATTCTCTTGTTCAGCAGGCAGTTTAGCAAAGCGCAGTTGGCAAGGTTTTTT